>JAZPYW010000054.1:0-13418 GCA_045544415.1 Erysipelotrichaceae bacterium | reverse complement strand
CCTACGATAACGATCTGGCGATAAGCGCTACAAAACTGGCCAACTATGCCGGTATGACGATCAAAGTGGTACTGGGCAGAGAAGCAACGAAAGACGAAAACGCCGTTGCGGAATTGAAGAAGCTCGGAGCGGATGTCGATTCGGAAAGCTGCAATATCTATTTCGATATTCCGTATGCTTACTCGACTCTTTCCTTCGGACCTGCTTCACCGCTTCAGGTCGTATCTGTCGACGCAAACAGCGGAGCTGCTCCGGTGCCTTCTGTTGCCGGAGAGATCGCCGGGCTTCTGAGCGCCGATCTTAAAGAGAGATATGGAAATGTTTCCTGTTGGGCGGCTGATATCACGACCGGTATGGAAGCAGTCTCGATGTTTAAAGATGTGATCGATGAGGGTAAGAAACTGATCACGGTCGAAGAACCGAAGAGCCGTGAACTTCATCTGATCGATACGGGATGCTATACGATCAGTGCCCGCTATGCCCATAAAGAGACGGGAGATGTGACATTCTGTCCGGAACTCGTGAGCTGGTGGAGACTCGCAAAAGTACAGCGTCTTGGTTCCGATACACTAAGAGAGCCGGATCTTGCAAAAGTTGAAGGAGATCTTAAAGATTCTACAAAGAGAGCGATCGCTCTGATCAGAAGAGCTGATCCGGAAGTCAAAGAGATCCTGCTGATGGAGGTGAAATAATATGCTTTTCCTTACAGAGAAACTGAATGAAGTGATCAACAGAGGAGAAGGTATCTTAAGCGCCTCATTAGCACCGTACAGCAGCAGAAACTATGAACGTCTCAACGATGAAGTGAATTTGCTGCTGGAGGGCGGATTGAATCAGCTGCTGATCATCCATTATGTACCGGAAAATATGAAACTGGCGGAGATCGCTCCGTTAGAGAGAAAGTTTGTACTGCGCAACTACAAGGAAGAAGAAGCGTATACAGACATGGGCTTCGACAATATCGCCGAGATCCACAGGAATCATCCGGATCTGCCGATCATCGATACTCCGCATTTCAGTGCGACCGTAACGTACGGTGTAGAAAGATTCATCCGGAAATGTGAAAAAGTGGGTGTTGCCGGATGGGATTCCGTCGGATATCAGGTCGTTGAAGATCCGTGCGGATACCGAAAGAAAGTGGAGAAACACAACATCGGATTCATCGGCTGCGTCAGTTACGGAGGACTTGATCTGAATAACGAAGAACACCGTCAGAGAGTCGACAGAATGGTCAAGGCCAGCAGCGGAGAACTGTATGTCGTACCTGCGGTACCTGGCTCTTCCGACGGTATAAAAGGCGAACTGGTAAGACCGGTCATTCAGTATATCCGGGAATCCATGGTACGTCAGAACAATCTTCAGCCTATTGTGTGTATCGGAGGTATCGCTTCTCCGGAAGATGCGTACCAGTGTGTACAGGTCGCCGGAGCGAACGGAGTCCACTATTCCTCGGCATTCATGAAGAAAGTCGTGGAAGGGGAGAGCAGGGAGAATATCGTAGCCTGGCTCCGGGAAACAAAAGCAGCAATGAAAAAATAATAGGAAATGAACAAGGAAAACTTGTTCATTTCTTTCTTGAGGATCATATATGAAAAACAACTACCCGATCCGGATCATCTTATACATATTCGGACTTCTCTTATTGGCACTGGGGACTATTACGAGCATACGTTCCGATCTCGGAGTAGCCGCCACTACTTCTGCCGGTTATGCGCTGAGTGTCATTACCGGAGTATCTTTAGGTACTTTCACGCTGGTCTTCTTTGCGGTCTTCATGACAGTTCAGCTTATTCTCCTGCCGAATAGCAGAAAGAAGAACGTTCTCCTGCAGATACCTGCCAGCTTTCTGTTTTCCTGGCTGATCGATCTGCTTGATTCACTGATCAGAGTTCAGCCTTCTTCGATACTGTCGAGAGTGTTGTTTCTTCTCCTGTCCTTTCTGGTCACCGGGATAGGCGCTTTCCTTACCATCAAGACAGACATCGCTCCTACGCCTCCGGATGGCCTTGTAGGAGTGATCTCGGAGAAAGGACACTGGTCTTTAGGGACCGTTAAAAACATCTTTGATATCGCGAACGTGATATTGGCAGCGATCCTTCTGTTCATCTTCATACACGGCATTCCGGGCATAGGAATAGGTACGTTATTGTGCTCTCTGGCAGTAGGAAGGATCCTGGATCTCTGTGAAAAACTCTTCAATCCGTTAATGGAGAAACTCTGTGGCTAAGACATTCTTTTTTGACCTGGATGGTACGATCATCAACGATATCTACTCTTTCGATGAATCCGTTCCTTTGATGTTTGAAAAACTGAAGAAGAACGGACATCGTTCTTTCGTATGCACCGGAAGAGGAAACCGCTACGTCCCGAAGGAGATCCTGGAACACTGCAGCGGTATGATCACGCTTACCGGAGCATGTGCCTATTACGATGGAAAACAGATCCTGAATCATACTTTTTCTAAGGCGTTTATCGATCGGTTTCTTTCGGAAGCCTGTTCTCTGGGAACAAATGTGTATCTCGAAAACTCAGAAAGGATGGCTGTCATAGGTGATAGAAAATCATTCGATGAAGAAGAAACCGTCATGGCCGATCTCTCGGGAGAGGTCTATGATACCCCTGAAGAATTCTATCAGGTACATAAAGAGTGTCTGATAAACAAGATGAATATCCGAAGCAAATTCACAGACCACGTAAAAGGTCTGCTGGAAGGAGATACAAATGTAGAGATACTCGATGCCGGGCAGGGGTGGAGCGAGATCGTTCAGAAGGGCATCAATAAAGGTACCGCGATCAAAGAGATCTTATCTCTTCTGAATATCAGCAAGAACGATACGATCTGTTTCGGAGACAGCGGCAACGATATAGCCATGTTTCGGGAATGCGGCCTATCGGTCGCAGTAGCCAATGCCGACAAAACTGTACAACAGGCTGCGGATCTCGTGATAGGATCCTGCGAGGATAGGGGAGTAGAAGAGTATCTGAAAAAGAACGGATTCCTGGATCAATAACAGTAAAGTTAGAAAACACCTCGAAGATCTGCTTAGAGGTGTTGTTTCTTTCTGATGATCTGCAGTCTCTGTTTCGCATAGGATTCTGCCCGGTCTTCCCTGTCTGTACTGTGATCTTTCAGACAGATCCCGTATTCTCCATGCAGCACATGAGCACATTCATGGAAGAGGGTCCTCAGAAAGTCCTCTTCCTTTTTCTGTCCGCACATCACGATCAGCATCCTTCCCCCGATAGCTTTTACTGCTCCCTTGATCTTAGATCCCGGCATATCCTCTGTGAGCCTCAGAATCACTCCGCATTCCTTAAAACGTTCTATGATGAACTCACGGTCCATTCCATACCGTATCGCATTCACAACCCTCTTAAATGCCTTCTTATCGTATTTCCCGGATTCGATCTTCTGTGCTTCATTGACCGCAGAAAGTATGAGGATATTTGTCAGAACAGTCTCTCTTTCATTGAGTATTCTTTCTTCTTTTTTATATCGTATCGTCAGGTCACTGTCTTTCAGTACACAGAGAGAAGAGATATTCAGATAGGTCCTCAATGCCTCGATCTTTTCTTCGATAGTTTTCTGATCTTTCAAGGAAAAACGTCTTTTCAGATACGGATAATCCAGGTAGCGGAAAACTGCCTTTTCTCTTTCTGTTTCAGCATCTTCCTGCATCTTCAGCACCATTTCATCATATCCTCTCTGAAGATTGAGCCAGAGTGATGTGCCCGTTCCGAACATTTTTCCGAGTTTCATGGCCATATCGACTGTCAGTCTCTGATTTCCTGTCAGAAGGATACTCAGGTTCTTCGGTGTCGTTCCCAGACGCCTTGCCAGGTCTTCCTGATTCATATCGTAGAATTCCAGGAGTTCTTCAATATAATAGGCAGGGTGGAAAGCCATATGGTCTTTATAAGTCAATGTCTTACTCATAATGTTTACTTACCTCCCGGATTAGAATAGATAAATAAATTACTTATTAAGTAACTCGATAATACTATTATTATCTGTTTTTGTCGATACATTAGCGGGATACCTAATAAAAAAGACAGATCTCTCTGTCTCGTGTTTCCGTCATTCTTTTCTTCCTGCTACCTGATACATCTTCTCATCGGATAATACTGCGGTTACCTTCAGATACCGCTGAAAGATCTCCGCCAGATCTTCAGCAGACATGAGTCCGTTGGAGACATGCCGGGCACTGCCGTGGTGATGAGCGTCGATCTTTTCTTTACTCATACCGTGTGCTATCGTCAGTGTTCCGCCTGTCTTCAGGAGTCCGGACAGTGTTTTGATCAGACTCTCCGGATCCGGGAAATGCGGAAAGGCATTGTAGACGACGATACAGTCGAATTGTCTATCGAAGTCTGTCTTCTCCACATCGCCGCATATGATCTCTACCTCATCCTGAGGGAACTTTCCTTTAGCGATCTGGGCCATCTTTGAAGATATATCGATTCCGGTCACGGAGGATACGTTCCGCTTCAGATAGTCCGGGATCAGCACTCCTGTTCCGCAGGCTACATCCAGTATCTCTTTTCCTTCACTGATATTTCCGTTGTCCAGAATGATATTTATGACCTCATCATTCCGTACCATGTCTGCATCCCATGAAGGGGCTAAACGGTCAAAGAATTCGATCACATCACTCGTTTTGATCCTGTTTTCCATGGTGAAATGATACTATCAGTGAAACAGACTCCACAAGCCCCCAGGGGGGATGAAAAAATGTAAGGTATTCGCAAGGCACCCGGTAATAATAATAGTACAGGGCGATGAGTCCTGGATTGCCGGGGCGGCGGCTGCACAACCGTCACGAGTTAACGGGCTCGGAATCGGGCATGGTTCCGAAGGGAGGAGGCGAAAGCTTCCTCTCCCTTTTTTCTGCCGCCCGGCTACTTCTTTGCGCATCTGCCTTACGGTATTATTCCCGTTATCCTCCACCTGTATTGGTATCGCAACTGCAGTGATTCCTGTATTTCGGCACAAAAAAACGCCTTCGAGAGGCGGGATCGTCAAGATGGTGCCGACTACAGGAATCGAACCCGTAACCTACTGATTACAAATCAGTTGCTCTACCAATTGAGCTAAGTCGGCGCAAATCATGGTGGAGGTTAACGGGCTCGAACCGCTGACCCTCTGCTTGTAAGGCAGATGCTCTCCCAACTGAGCTAAACCTCCGATTTGATGCCTATTTATTATAACAAAATATTAACCCTTGTCAAACAGATTCTATATAAAATATTTACAATTTTGGTGCGATCTTCAGGATCACGAGCGACAGGACAGTGATCAGCGCCGTCAGTGCGATGATCCAGAACAGCGATGCGAGCCTGCTCTGGTGATGGACGCGGAAGAACGGATACGGTCCGTCGAAGATCTTCTTGTAGTTCAGCACCAGCATAGTGATCCCGTAGACGAAGGTGAGGGCTACCGGAAGGAGCCAGATATCGGAATGTGTTTCCAGGAATACATAGGAACCGATGGAAATGATCGGACAGAGCGTGTGGTGGTAGAGGCCGTTTCCCGACAGCATTAACTTCTTGAATCCTCCACCCATAGGAACCAGTACGAAAGCCGTGACCAGGAAGGTCATGCTCAGCATGCAGGTACTCAGATAGCGGATCCCTGCAGCTTTCGGACCCGACACAAGAAAAGCTATGGAAGACACCAGTGTGACCATATTGGACAGCTGGGTATAGAACGCAAAAAGCTTCCACTTTCTCTTGATGCTGATCTTGAGTCCGAGGATCTCCAGTACGATGATGATACAGTTCAATATGATGGCCATCACTATTATTATTTTATGAAATTCGGACAATTTCAATCTTTCACAATTCTGTCACGATTCTTTCATATTTTTTACACATTGTCTTGTTATAAAAGTAGTGTAAACAAAGTTTTTTCATTAAATTCTTCCTTATGAATATGGCGGCTTCAGCAACCGCCTTTTCATTTGCCTGTTTTTGTAAGGAATTTCCCGAACTCCGTCCAATAAAGATAGTAGAGGGCATCGATCTTTACTTTACTTTTACTCTTCTGAAATGCAGCAATGAGAGCGTGAAAGTACATGGCAAGCAACAGTAAAGACCTGAACAGGCTCATGCAGTATGCAGAACTGTTTAAGATCGGGCCTCTGGTACGAATGTATACGGAGGTATTGCTGAGATCAGGACAGCAGTTTCATCAAAGGCAAATACCTGCCGATATATAGCACAAATCTATTAAATAAAATACCTCAAATCTATTAAATATAAAACCTCAAAATCCTGAGATACAAGGATCCCATGGATGTCAAGCCTTCCTGCGGATTAAAAAAAGAATACATCGCAAGTAATGGTAAAGACCTGAACAGGCTCGTGAAGTATGCAGAACTGTTTAAGATCGGGTCTCTGGTACGAATGTATACGAAGGTATTATTGTGATCAGAACAGAAGTCTAATATAAGAACTGTGTTTAGAAAAGAGGCAGATAGATTACTATCTGCCTCAATTAATAAAACGATCATTATTAAAGATTCTCAGCGGCTTCTGCAAGCGCCTTTTCATTTGCGTTCTTCCGCCCGCCAAATTGATATAAAATAAATACATAGGATACGGTCGAAGAATAATATGAATGAGATCACATATCAATCATCTATAGGTACCTTTACAGGCTTGGAATCTGAATATGCCTATGAGTTTTCAGGCATTCCTTATGCGAAAGCGGAAAGATTCGAATACAGCGAACTTATCGATTCCTATGAGGGTGTTTTCGATGCGGGAAAGATGGGGAATTCCTGTCCGCAGTATCGTCAGTTCTATCCTCATCTCGATGTGCCGGAACGTCTTTTCTACCATAAAGAATTCCGTCAGGGGATAGACTTCCATTATGACGAAGACTGTCTAAATCTCAATATCTATACTCCGAAGAACGCAAAGAACGCTCCGGTCATTCTCTACTTCCACGGGGGAGGTTTCAATTCCGGATCGAACAATGAAGAACCCTTCCGAGGCTATGAATATGCGAAGAGGGGGATCATCACCGTTTTTGCGAATTACCGGGTAGGGGTATTGGGATACTTCTCTCATGAGGAGATACAGAAGAAATACGGCCGTAACGGCAATTTCGGGCTCGATGACATGTGTAATGCCCTGAGATGGGTAAGAGCCCACATAGAAGCTTTCGGCGGAAATAAAGACAATATAAGCCTCATGGGACAGAGTGCAGGAGCGATGTCCATACAGTATCTCTGTCTGAATCATGATCTGGAGGGAATGTTCGATAAAGCGATACTGATGTCGGGAGGAGGACTCTTCCCGAAGATTGCCTGTCCGAAGAAGGCGGAAGATACCTATTCGTACTGGAAGGAACTGATGATGCTGTCGGGATGTCTGACCTTTGAAGAATTCAAAAAAGCTGATCTTCAGAAGATCCATGATGCCTATGAAGAGATCAAGAAGGTACGGAAAGACAGCGTACAGAATATGATGCCGGTCGTAGACGGAGTTCTGATCAAAGACGATGTCAATAAACTGATGTCTGATCCGTTACACCTCAACTATATGATCGGCTATACCAACAATGACCTCTATGCCCCTCTGATGGCTTTTATCGGCAATAAATACGCCAGAGACAACAGCGCCTATGTCTATTACTTCGATGTCGATGCCCCGGGAGACAAGAACGCTGCCTTCCATTCCGGAGATCTGAGATACATGTTCGGAAGACTGGATACTTCCTGGAGACCGTATACGGAGGAAGACAAGAAAGTATCGAAACAGATGATGGACTACCTGGCCAATTTCGTGAAGAAGGGAGATCCAAACGGAAAAGATCTTCCTGTCTGGCATAAGACCAATAAAAACCAGTCGAAAGTGCTCTGCATTCAAAAAGACAAGACAAAGATGGGGAAAGCTTCCTACCTGAAACTGACGAAGAATCTCCTGACGAAAGGAGAACCGAAGGCATGAAGTTCCATCATCTCTTTCAATTAGACCATGCGGATGAATACAGCCGTGTCTATCAGAGCGGGGATGTTTTCATGCGTATCGATTTTATCCGGGACATGCTGAAAGTTTCGCTGATCAAAGACAGAGATATCCTTCCTACGTTCTCCATCGATCCCAAACATGATAGAACCGGAAAAGCGAGAGACAAGCTGTCTTTAGACGGTTTTTCCTTGTGTGCTCCGGAAGTCCGGGAAGATGAAGATACGATCTCTTTCACACACTGTGGCCATGACGTCACGATCGAGAAGGAGAACTTCCGCATCACGATACGAAATGACAAAGGCATACTCTATCAGGACCGTAACGGCTTAGCCTATAACTTTGCCGGGGAACTGGGAGAAGGTTCCTTCCACTATACGCATAGAGAAGAAGACCAGTACATCTACGGACTGGGAGATAAGGCCGGAGGAGTCAATAAGAACCATCATCGATATAAATTAGATACGAATGATTCGATGGGCTTCAAAGCCGAATACAGCGATCCGCTGTATAAGTATCTTCCGTTCTATATCTGCGAGAATAAAGCAGGATCGTACGGAATGTATTATGATACGTATTCCGAAGGAGAGATCGACTTCGGCCTCGAACATGACAATTATTATGAAGCCTTCAATTCCATACATTATGAAGAAGAGAATATGGTCTTCTATATCCTCTTCGGGAATGTAAAACAGATAATCAGCCGCTTCATTGATATGACCGGAGGGATCATGAGCGTACCGGACTGGGCTTTTGAATACTGCGGTTCGACGATGGAATATACCGATGCGGATGATGCGGATAAACGGCTCAGATCTTTCATCGATAAATGTGAAGAATACGATCTCAAAGCAGGCGGCTTCTATATGTCGAGCGGCTATACCCAGATCAAAGAGAAGCGCTATGTCTTCAACTGGAACAAAGACAAGATCCCGGATCCGAAGGGATTGTCCGAATATTTCAACGCTAAGGGATTAAAACTCATTCCCAACATCAAGCCGGCTTTCCTGGATGATCATCCGTTATATGACTCGATCGCCAGAAACGGACTCTTCCTTCACTATAAAGACGGAACACCTGCCAAATTCCCGTTCTGGGGAGGAAACGCCTCCTTCCTGGACTTTACGAATCCGAAGGCCTATGAGCTCTGGAAGTACTGTGTAAAGACGGTGCTTGTAAGAAACGGCTATACGGATATCTGGAATGACAACAACGAATACGATGTCCATGACAAAGAGGTCTATGCGCACGGCTTCGATAAAGAGACCCCGGCAAGACTGATCAAGCCGTTATTCTCCTACCTGATGGCCAAGGCAAGTCTAGAAGCTTGTAAAGAAGTAAATGATACTCCGTTCAATGTGACCCGCTGTGCCATAGCCGGTTCACAGTCTATCGCGACGACCTGGACAGGGGATAACTATACGGACTTCAGAGACCTGCGCTACAACCACTATCAGGCTATGACGATGTCTCTGTCCGGCTTCTGTTTCTTCGGTCCGGATATCGGCGGCTTCGCAGGACCGAGACCTTCGAAAGAACTCTTCCTGCGCTGGCTGCAGTACGGCGCATTCTTACCGAGATTAGTCCTTCATTCCTGGAAACCGGGTGAAGAATCGACGATGCCGTGGCTCTATCCGGAGGAGAGGGAAACAGTCAAGAAGATCTTCGATCTGAGAGCTGCACTCGTCCCGTATCTGAGCGAAGAGATGAGAAGATGCATCGAAGAAAACCGGCCTATGATCACTCCGGTATTCCTGAAAGATGAGACCTACGATCGGGAATCGGACAATTATCTCTGCGGAGAGAAGATCCTGGTATGTCCGATGTTCGATGAAGGAATAAATGAAAGAATAATACATCTGCCGAAGAGTCCTTCCGGCTTCCGTTTACGGGGAGAAGGAGACATCCTTCCGGGAGACAGCGATATAAGCGTTAGCTGTACGATACACGACCTTCCGCTATGGTTTACGGAAGTATAAATAGAAAACAGACATATTTAGGGGGAAAGAATATGGAAGAAAAAAAGAAAGGCCTGACTTTCCTGCAGAAAGCAGGCTACGGTCTCGGAGATGCCGGAGGTGTCATGACCTTTGCGCTCATGAGTTCCACATTCTCTATGTACTGTACCGATGCCTTGGGGATCTCACCGACAAGGATCGCCGTACTGCTTCTCATATGGAATATATGGGACTTCATCAACGACCCGATCATGGGAGCGCTCATCGACAAGTCCTACGCAAGAAATAATAATCCTAAAGGAAAGTTTCGTCCCTGGATCCTGCGTTCCACACCTTTATTGCTGGTGACATTCATCGCTTTATGGTCGGTACCGAGTTTCTTCGAGGGAATGACGAGACTCTGTGTCTTATTCGGCCTCAAGATCCTCTATGAAGGAGCCTATACGATGTTCAACATCCCGATGGGTTCTCTCTTGTCTGCGATGGCCGATACCGATCAGGACCGTGCTTCTCTTTCTTCCGCAAGAGGTATCGGAAGCGCCGGTGCAACGCTGATCGCATTATTTATCATGCCGCTGTTCTTAAAGAAGTTCGGGGAGACGAATGCGACCGGCTATGCCTTAGGTGCAAGTGTCTGTGCGCTGATCGGCTTTGCGATGTGTCTGGCTCACTACTATATGACCTTTGAGAACAACGACAGAAACAATGAACCCGGTGATCCCGACAATATCAGATTCACGGATATCCTGGAAGTCATCAAAGTCAACCGTCCGTTTGTCGCCCTATGTGTACACGGTGTATTCATCTGCACGATGCAGTATATTGCCCAGACGCTTGGCAACTACATGTATTCGGATGTACTGGGAGATATCTCCATCGCTTCCTATGGAACATTACTGAGTGCCCCGGCCATGATCATCATCTTCTTATTCGGTCCATCGATCGCCAAGAGACTCAGTCTTGAGAAGATGATCCGCTACGGCTTACTGATCGCCTTCGTGATGTATGTCGGCCTCTTTGCGGCGATGATGCTGCTGAACGTGAATCCGTGGGTCTACGCTGTCTTAAGCAATATCGCCATGGGCTTTGCGTTCATCTCGATATACATGCAGTGGGGACTTCTCGGAGAAGCGATCGACTACAACGAGATGATCACCGGCAAGCGGACCGAAGGATCCATCTACGGTACGTTCAATCTCGCCAGACGTGTCGGTCAGACGATCGGCAATTCTTCAGCCATGCTTCTTCTGGGACTGGTCGGCTATAACGGTGCTGCAGCAGTTCAATCTGCCGGAACGATCGCCGGTATCAAGGTACTCGTCGTACTGCTGCCGGGTATCCTGGTATTGGGATCCTGGGCTTCCTTCAAATTCCTCTGGAACATGGATGAGGATATGCGAAGAAGAGTAGATGAATTCAAAGCTGCTAAGAAGAATAGAGAACAGTTATAACCAGAGGAGAATGAAGATGCCGAAAGAGAAGTATATTTCCGTTCAAGCATTTGCGAATAGGTATAATCTGAAAACTGATACCGTAAAGAAAAACATAAATAGAATTGCTGGTATCAAATTGATTGATAATGAGTATTTGATTCCAGACAGTTCTAGATATCCATATAACATTGGCCGCAATAAGCTTGCGACCAGAGATGAGAAATGTTATGTCCTATTAAAAGCCACATCTCAGTCTAGGTATGTGGATGAGACAATGCTAAAAATGTCAACAGCTTCTTTCAATACACTTATTACCGAGTTAGTGAAGAAGGGATTGCTGCAGAAGAACTCTAGTAATAATCCTCATGGGGCAAATAGATACGATACGACGCTTCTCGCTGATGAGACGCTGAAAAACAGTAAAAAGAAAGCAATGACAGAAATTGCAAATATATTGGCTGGAGCTGCTGCTGTGTATGCGTCTCTAAGAGAACGTCTGCAATAGACGGCAAAGAAACGACTCTTATACCAATCGTTGGTTTTAAAAGCGGACACTATTCCTGCCGCTTCTTCTGAAATATGGATGAGGATATGTGAAGAAGAGTAGATGAATTCAAAACTTCCAAAAAAACAGCAGTAATACAGAAACAAGCCGGGTAATACCGGCTTTTCTATGTCTGAAATGTCGCATCACAGGAGACCTGAAGAACATATTATTTCTTTAGTATGTAATCAGGAGGACACAGCAATGACAGAGAAGAAGAATAAACGATTACCGGAGAACTGGAAGGAGATGGCTTTTGGTGCTAAATGCATGTGGTTCGAGGATAACTTTTTAACCTATGAAGAGGATGAAGAGGGGAAAGGGATCTACGATACAGAGAATATGTCGGAAGAAGTACGGGAAGCCTATGAAGAGATCCAAAAGATGTATAAATACAAAGAAGAGATGTTCAAACAGGGATATATGATCGATTTCTATTGATAAAGAGCTGCAGAAACAGCTCTTTATAATGAATGATGATTGCGAGTATTGTTATTTTTCTTCGACGATTTCAATGTTCTCGAAAGGTTTGAAATAGGTTCTGAGTTGAAACTCTGAGCAGTCAAAATATAAAATGTGATTATTGGTTGTTTCCTCATCGATCTTATGGATCGGTTCCGGCCGCTCATAGTATTTTCTCTTATAGGTGATGTACTGCTGTTCATCTAAAGTTACCTTATAAGTCTTGACCGAATCTATGCTGAACTGTATTCCGTTCTTTTTCATAGAATCAAGACATTCATCAAAGTCGTCTCTAAATACAGCTGTTTCGTGTATATGGACGATTTCAGTGATGTTCGAAAGTCGAATTGAAGAAATGTGGCCGCTATGATCTCCAAATTGTCCAACGACATAATTGAACATCTCGTACTTTGACACCTCGATACAGGCCGGAAGAAATACTCGGCTTTTATCTTTGCTCTTATAAACGTAAGACATTTTTTCATTTTTATTAATTATAGATTCGATCTTCTCTACTTCTGATTTGTAGATGATCCTTTCACGTCTATAAATCGGCAGGGCCAAATAAGACAAAAACATATTGCGGAAGAACGCTGAAATATCGATTGAAGCAGGAGCTGAGTAGAAGGCTTCGACGGCGTCATTGACAATCCCATTATTGAGACGGAAGTTTATTTTTTTACTCAGAGACCTTTTTGCTTTGGATTCGTTCGTTTTGATGAAAGCTATTTCCTTTGCCAGGGAATTAATCGTTTCTGTATCGTTGTTCTTGCAATCTCTAAATAGAACTTTCTTTATATCGGGTATAGTCCTATAGATGCTGTCAAAATAATCCTTTACATAATTTTTGACCAGCCTGTTTATGAATGAATTCAGATTCTTTACTTCAAAGTTATCAGCATCTTTATGCAAGGATCTGTACAAGTCTTCGTTGACATATACAGTTATTTTTTCCGATAGCTGATTTCTAATGGTGTCGGCTAATGAATTGTTCATAGTCACCTCTCATTTAAAACATAATTTATGTTCTTAATAATTACATTATAT
>JAZPYW010000053.1:0-8608 GCA_045544415.1 Erysipelotrichaceae bacterium | reverse complement strand
GCTGCCGTCGAGGATATAGTAGATCACATCAACTCCGGCTGCCTGCGAAAGAGCTTCCTTGTTCATGTAGGAACCTAAGGAAGTCACGGCTTTGTGTATTCCCGGAGTATCGATAAAGACGATCTGCAGATCTTTGCGGTTGAGGATGCCGAGGATCGCATTCCGTGTCGTCTGCGCCTTCGGAGTCGTGATCGCTACCTTCTCCTGCAGTATCGTATTCAGAAGTGTCGATTTGCCGGCATTCGGTCTGCCGATGATCGCTACAAAGCCGCTCTTCACGCTAAGTCCTCTTCATTGAACTGGAACGGGAGAAGTTCATGGATATTGGTCGTGACCGTCTCCTGGCCGTTGGAAAGGATGATCGGGGTATCCTGTTTCAGGAGTTCGCAGAGTACCTGACGGCAGATCCCGCACGGTGCAGCGATCCTCTTGCCGTCGGAAACGATAGCCAGAGCTTCGATGTCCTGTTTCCGGTATCCGTTCGCATAAGCCGCAAACACTGCCGTTCTTTCCGCGCAGTTCGTCGCACCGAAAGAAGCGTTCTCGATGTTCGCCCCTTTGAATGTCATTCCGTCTGTGCAGAGGATGCAGGCGCCGACATGATAGTTGGAATAAGGTGCATAGGCATTGCCCATCGCCTCAAATGCCTCTTTCAGCAATTCGTCATAATTCTTCATAAAAGCCTCCTTAAAACAGTCATGATGCATACGGTCAAAGCTCCTAGTGAAGCTGTAAGGACCGCTGCAGCAGATATATCTTTGATGACTTTGATCCGTTCATCGTATTTCTCGTTGAGATAGTCGCCGATCTTTTCGACCGCCGTATTCATGATCTCCGCAGAGATCACCAGAAAGATGCATACGACAAAGGCCAGCCATTCCGTATAGTCGAGTTTGATGATGATCCCGCCGATCACTGCACAGATGCCCAGAAAGATCTGGGTCAGCACTGCTCTATGATGCAGGACATCTCCGAGTCCCCGAAATGCATCGGAAAACTTCTTCATTTCAGATCTCCCAGGACCTTCTTCTGCAATGCGAACATCTCCTTCTCTTCTTCTTCGCTCATGTGATCGTAGCCGAAGAGATGCAGCATCCCGTGAACGATCAGGAAGAGGAATTCCCTCTTGACTGAATGGCCGTATTCTTCCGCCTGAGAATAGACCCGGTTCCGGTTGATGAAGATATCGCCGAGTTCTACTCTGTCCCCCATATCGAAATCTTCGGAATCGAGGGAGGCAAAAGAGATCACGTCCGTCACCCGGTCGATATTGCGGTAATCCCGGTTGATGCGGTGTATCGTGATCGGTCCGACGATGATGATCGAAAGATCGTATTCATCTTTTTTGCCGAGTATCCTCAGCAGTTTATGATAATACTCTTCGATGAAGGGATAATAGATCTCGAGGTCTTTGTGTCTAGTCTGATTGATAATGTTGATCATGAGTTTTCCTCTATCTTCCAGGTACATTTTAACGCAATTATGAGAACTTGAAAACTTAGGGGATGCGTGTTATAGTGTATTAGCAGTCTAAACAAATGAGTGCTAAAGGAGGAAATATGGCTATAAAACAGTTTAAGACAGAGTCCAAACGATTGCTGGACCTGATGGCAAATTCCATCTATACGAATACGGATATATTCCTGAGAGAACTCATCTCCAACGCATCCGATGCGCTTGATAAACGGTATTATCTCTCCCTCACAGATACTTCGATCCCGTCTGATGAGCTCAAGATCCGCATCGATCTGGACAAGAAGAACAGGACCGTGACGATCCGCGATAACGGTATCGGCATGAACAGAGAGGATCTGGAAAAGAACCTCGGTACTATCGCACAAAGCGGTTCCTTTGATTTCAAGGAAGCTATGGAAGAAGGAAAGGAAGTCGACATCATCGGACAGTTCGGTGTCGGATTCTATTCAGCCTTCATGGTCGCATCGAAGATCGATGTCCTCAGCCGTAAAGTCGGTGAAGAGAAAGCCTACGAATGGATCAGCGAGAGCGAAGAAGGCTACGAGATCAGAAATGCTCAGAAAGATGATTACGGAACCGTGATCACCCTGACCTTAAAGGAGAACACGAAAGAAAAGAAATACGACCAGTATCTCGATCCGAATGAGGTACAGGAACTCATACGCCGGTATTCCGACTATATCCGCTATCCGATCCTGATGGATGTAGAAGTGACAGTCCCGGCCGATAAAGACGGAAATACGAAGAAGGAACTGCAGGAAAAGACGATCAACTCAATGATCCCGATCTGGAAGAAGAGCAAGAAAGAGATCAAGGATGAAGACTATGATGATTTCTACCGCAGACAGTATTTCGATTATGCAAAGCCGCTCAAGACCATCCACTACAAAGTAGAAGGAAATACCTCCTATACCGCCCTTCTCTATATACCGGGCGAAAGACCGCTCAATTACTTTGCGGCCGATTATAAGACCGGCCTGAAACTGTATTCCCGCGGTGTCTTCATCAAAGATGACGCCAAGGAACTCGTTTCCGACTATTTCCGTTTCGTCCGCGGTATCGTCGATTCCGATGACCTCAATCTCAATATCTCCCGTGAGATCCTCCAGCAGGATCATCAGATGAATACCCTGCGCAAGTCCATCGACAAGAAGATCCGCAGCACACTGGTAAGCTTGCTGGAAAAAGACCGTGAAGAATATGAAAAGTTCTTCGACAGCTTCGGTATCCAGCTCAAAGTCGGTGCCTACGATAAGTTCGGTCAGAACAAGAAAGAACTGATCGATCTGCTGATGTTCCGTTCTTCCCTGGAAGGAAAATACGTTACACTCAAAGAATACGTATCCCGTATGAAGGAAGGACAGGAAGAGATCTACTACGCATCCGGCGACAGTATCGCACATATCAAAGATCTGCCGCAGATGGAGACGATCCTGGACAAGGGATATGAAGTCCTCTATTTCACCGACAGCGTCGATGAATTTATGGTCAATATCCTGCAGGACTACGAAGGAAAGAAGTTCAAATCCATTCAGAAAGGCGAACTCAATCTCGAGAGCGAAGAAGAAAAGAAGGAAGTCGAAGAGAAAGAAGAATCCAGCAAGGACCTCCTGGACAAGGTAAAAGAGATCCTGAAAGACAAAGTCATGGAAGTACGTCTTTCCAGCCGTCTGAAATCCTATCCGGTATGTCTGGTCGCCGATGAGAATCTCTCCTTCGAAATGGAAAGGATCCTCAAGGATATCAATCCGAACGGACTGAGAGCCAGCAGGATCATGGAGATCAACCCGGATCACGAACTCTTCGCTCTGCTGAAGAGCACCTACGAAAAAGGCGAAGATATCACCGACTACACAGAACTCCTGTATGATCAGGCACTGTTATCTGCCGGACTCCCTCTCGAAGATCCGGTCGAATTCAGCCGCCGCATCTCTTCTCTGATGGCAAAAGCGATGAAGTAAACAAAAACCGTCCAGCAGATCATATTGATCCGTCTCAGGACGGTTTTTCTTATTCTCTTCCGTTTTTAAACAGATACATCATCTCGGCAGTCAGAGAGGAAAGATCTCTTTCTTCCACATCTTCTCTTCGTACCCATTCGGCATTTGCCAGTTCGGATTCCTGTATCCGTATCGTATCATCGCCATCCAGTTCGCACCAGAAGCCAAACAGCAATGAATCGGAATGAGGCCACTGCTGAGACTTATAGAAGCGGATATTCTTTACCCGGAGGCCTACTTCTTCATAGACTTCTCTCCGTACGGTATCTTCCGCACTCTCGCCGGTCTCGCAGAATCCGGATACCAGGGCAAAGTGATGGTTTCTCCCCTTTGCCTGGGTAAGAACGATCTTATCGCCGTTCGTCACAGCAACGATGACACAGGGATTGATACGGGGATAGATGGCCGTATGGCAGTGTTCGCAATACAGCATCCGCTCCGAATGATCCCGGAGATTGAGACCGCCGCAGCGTCCGCAATAACGGTTGTCCCGATACCAGCAGTATAGAGATACCGCTTCATTGGCCGCAAAGGCGAGATGTCTCGGTTTATGGAAAGTCAGTTCATAAGTCCCGTAGTAGGAATAGCCTTGTTTCAGCAGTTCTTCATCATCAGCTTGGACCATATGGAAATGAAGATCGCTGATCGAGAAGAGATAGATCGTTTCTTCCGGGACGATATCTTTCATTTTCGGAAAGATGATCTCTCCGTTTTCTTCTTTCAGTAGGATGCGCCTGTCGCGGACGAGGACTGCATTATCATTCTCTTGCGGGGCATATTCATGAAAGGAATTATCATAATGATAAGGGCTGATATCCTGCAGCATACTTATGACTTATCGCTCTTGAAGAGATCGTTTGCCCCGTCGCTCATGATATCGTAGCGGGAAAGTCTCTCTTTCTGTTTGGAAAGGTTGTCGTTATAGAGACGGGAGAGTTCATCGACCTTGTTCAGATAAGCCTGACGCAGCGAGATCTTTTCGACGGCGATATCGTTGTCGATGACCTGGTATTCATCTTTCAGACGGGCGATGTTCTCATCGAGGTCTTTCAGGATGGCCTGCAGTTCCTCTTTAGCTCTGTTCTCTTTCTCGGTATCTGCACGGTTCTGTTCATCCAGAGCCTTTTCTTCGTCATTCTGCTGCATCAGCAGACGGTTCTTATCGGTCTCGAACTCGTTATCGAGTTTCTGGAGCGCTTCTTCGCGTTCTTTCAGGACTTTCTGGGAATCATCGTGCGCCAGCATCAGATCATGTTTCAGATCGTTCTGACGGCCGGATTCTTCCTTCAGCAGGACATCGAAAGTACGGGCGATCTTCTCCAGATCCCCGTCGATATTGGCGAGCTTGACTTCTCTTTCGTTCATCACGGTATTGACGTTCTCCGTGATCCTGCGGATCGCTTCTTCTCTCTTGGCATCGAGCGATCTCATCATCTCTTCATGAGATGCCTGAAGTTTGGCGATACGCTGCTTGAATCCTTCTGCCTTATCGAGAAGTTCCTGTTCTCCTTCTTCGACGGCAGACTGAGTGATCTGCGGTCTCAGCATGACGACTTCATCGTATTCGGATAAGGAATCGGCGATGCTGCGCTTCAGTTCCGTGATACGGTCGTGATGTTTCTGTTCAAACTGCATCTCTTTCTCGGAAAGATCCTTGAGTTTCTTTTCGATATCGGTGAGATAAGCAGTCGTTCTATCCTTCAGATCTTCCACGGTCTTTCTCGATACATCGCGGTAGGCATTGACCGATAACTGTTCGCTGTCGATATCCGCCTGCAGTTTGGAGACGTTCTGTCTGAGTTCTCCGTTTTCGTTCTGCAGTCTCTGCAGATTCTCGGCATATTCCTGTTTCTTTGCCTCGAGTTTTTCCGTAAAGGATGCAGCTAATGCCGCAAGGGATGCGGCGATCTCGGCTTTGCGAGCATCCAGGATCTGAGAGAGCTTGCCGCGTTCTTCTTCATTGGAACGAAGCAGTGCATCGTAATCGCTGTGCAGTCTTTCGTTCTTGGATACTTCCAGTTCATATCTGCTGCGGTATTCCTGTTCGCTCTGCGCCTTACGGGCCTGCAGTTCTTCCCCGGTCCTGCGGAGCGCATCTCGTTTTTCACCCAGTTCCCGTACATAGACGGCCAGTTCTTCTTCATAGAGTCTGCGTGCCGCTTCCTCTTTTTCGTTGTTTTCATTTGCGAGCGTCTCGCATTCCTCGCGGAAGTTCCTCTCGAGTTCTTCGCTCTGCGCCTGTCTGGAACGTTTCAAATCTTCCAGTGCCGCATCGCGGTCCTTCTTTTCCTGAGCCAGTTTCTCATTAGCTTCTCTCAAGGATTCCGCAAGATCGTTCTCCTGCTGTTCTGCTTCTCTCTTCTTATTCTCGAGACGGGTCCGGACTTCTTCCAGCTGAGCCTCAGCTTCCGTGATCGCACGGTCGCAGGCATCCCGGAGATTCTTCTCGTCTTTATCCCATTTCTCTTTCTCGGTCTTCGAACGGTAGAGCAGTTCATCCAGAGCACTTCTTCCGGCTGTCTCTTCCGCTTTCAGCTGATCGAGTTCCGCATACGGTAACACCCGTGCAGCGATCTCATCCATCTGTGCTTTATGAGCGGTTCCCAGTTCTTCTAAGCGCTGTTTATAATCTTCTTCTACTGCGGTCCTGCTTTCTTCAAAAGATGCTTTCTCGGCGTCGAAATTCGCTTTCATGTTGTCGAGATCCTGAAGCAGTTTCTCCCTCTCGCTTCCTAACAGAGAGATACGGGATTCCATCTCCTGACCATAGCTGTCCATCGAAGCCTGAAGATCAGCCTGACGTTTTGCATAGCTTTCTTCTTCTTTTTCCTGCTGGATACGCAGATCTTCTTTTTCCTTTTCCTGATTCTCTTTCAGGAATGCATTTCTCGTTTCATGCGCATTCTCCAGATCGCGCAGAGAGATCAGATGCTCTTCACGGAGTTTCGCAAACCCCTTCTCCGATTCTTCATTCAGTCTTATGACTTCCTGATCATAGGCTTCCTTTTCTTCTGCCTTCTTCTGTTCGATCGCTTCCAGATCGTTTCTATGTCTGCTGAGAACTTCTTCTTCCTGCGTCTGCAGCGAAGCGATCTTCTGTTCTGCTTCCTGTTTCTTCTCTTCGATCTCCGCTAAACGGACATCGTTTCTCTGCTTGAGCGTCTCCAGACGTTCTTTCATCATATCGACGAAGGAATCCAGTTCCCCTTTGGAGCGTTCAACTGATTCCGTGATCTCCTGTACATTCGAACGCGCCTCGGCGATCTGGGTATCCAGTTCGGCCTTCTGATCCTCCAGATCCTTTCTGGCCGTATAGACTTTCTCTTCCAGTTCCTTCTTCCGGGTCTCGAGAGCTGCTTCGTTCTTCTTTCGCAGTGCATCCAGTTCTTCGTTGAAGACGACGATCTTGTTGTTGAGATCTTCTTTTGTCTCATTGAACGCATTCTCTGCCTGAGTCTTTTCTTCATCGGCTTTGGCAAGACGGTTTCTGAGATCCGTTTCGGAATCGCGGTAATTGGCCAGCAGTCCGGCGAAGGCCGCATCGAGTTTCTTTCTTCCGGAGGAAAGATCGATCTTCAGCAGTTCCAGTTCTCTGCCGAGGGATTCTTCCGATGCAGTCATCTCTTCATTCTTGACACCGGAATAATCATTCAGTCTTTCCGTCAGATTGTTTTCAACAGCTTCCTTATCCTGACGCAGACGTTCCTTGAGCGCTTCTTCTTTCTCGCTCAGCGCATTGCGCAGTACCGATAATTCTTTTGATGCCTTTTCGAATTCGACTGTATTTCTCTCATTCAGCGAACGGATACGTGTTCTTCTCTCTTCGATCTCTTCCTGCAGGGCGATGACGCGTGCATTGAGATCATTTCTTTCGGCATCGAGATCGCTCTGTTTTCTGGCGTATTCTGCTTCCATTCGGCTGCGGGTATTCTCCAGTACAGAGATCGCCTGCTGGTAATCCTTCTTCGCTTCTTCTGCCTCATCGTATAAGGAAGTCAATATCTTTCTTTTTTCGGATAGAGACATCTTCGCTTCCTGAGCGATATCGTTCAGTTTATTATCGGCTTCTTCGCGTACAGCGTATTCTTCCTGATCGGCACGTTCTATGATGGCCTTCATCAGTGATCCGTATTCTTCTTTACGTACGGCATAGGCAGCTTCCAGTTTTTTCTTCTTGCTGTTGAGGTCGCGTACCTCTTCTTCATACGCTCTTGCGATATTGCCGCTGACCCGGCCGATATCTTCTTTATGGGAAGACATCTTCGTCTCGTAATCGTTATTTAAAGTGATCTCCTGTTCAACGAGATCCTGACGGATGTTTTCGAGTTCGCTGAGTTCTTTTTTCAGTTCTTCGATCCGGTCGGCAAACTGTCCCGGAAGCGAAGAGATACGGCGGTCCATGGAGCTCCGCAGCAGCTTTTCCGATTCCAGCAGATCTTCAGCATTCTTCTTTGCGTCCCGAATGATCCCCTTCTGTTCCTGTATCGCCTGATTTAACTCAGTTTCGTTAAGTTTTCTCACTTCATTCTGATTATTTGTCTTTCCAAAAAACTTCATAAAAAGGCCTCCTGATGAGAACATTTACACCTCAATCTTATCATGAAAAATTCTTTTCGAAGTTCAATAATTTAATATTGCATTTTTTATGTGGTTTTGTTAAGATAATTAGGCACGGAACAAGACAGGCGGTTCCTTAGCCAAGTGGTAAGGCAATAGACTGCAACTCTGTGATCGCCGGTTCGAATCCGGCAGGAACCTCCAAGACTCACGGGGTCGTGGCGGAATGGTAGACGCGAGGGACTTAAAATCCCTTGGTAGCGATACCGTGAGGGTTCAAGTCCCTCCGACCCCACCACTTGTTTGTCGAAAATGTGCGCCCATAGCTCAACTGGATAGAGCGTTTGACTACGGATCAAAAGGTTGCGGGTTCAAGTCCTACTGGGCGCGCCATTTCGGGATGTAGCTCAGCTTGGTAGAGTACTTGATTTGGGATCAAGGTGTCGCAGGTTCGAATCCTGTCATCCCGACCATTCGTATTCCAAATATGGCGAGGTAGCTTAGTTGGCTAGAGCACTCGGTTCATACCCGGGGGGTCGTGGGTTCGAGTCCCACCCTCGCTACCAGTGTTGGAC
>JAZPYW010000052.1:0-3785 GCA_045544415.1 Erysipelotrichaceae bacterium | reverse complement strand
TTTCAAAGATCGATCGCTGCGCTTCTGAGAAGTGTTTCTCAATTTGGCGCTCACTTATATTACCACATCCCGATGGGGACGTCAACACTTTTTTTCAACTTTTTTCGAAGTTTCTGAAGTGCGGCGGTGCGGGGGGTTGCTCTTTAATCTCATACGAGATCATTGGCATTTCCACCTAGCCGGCTCAAGTGCTGACAGTCTTTTTCGAAGATCGGTACCCTCTCTCCTGAGCGGGTGTTATTAGATTACCACCATTCTTCGAACTTGTGAAGACCTTTTTTTAATTTTTTTCACATATTCGTAAATGTATGGATTTATTTATGCAATATCCTATGTTTTACTACAGTATCTATTATTGTCTAATCAATTTTGTATCTCTCTGATACAGCTGTTCCGGTAAAAGAAAACTGCCTATGCAGCAGATTCTTCATTCTTGTCGTTTTCCGTCTTGTCGAAGATCAGCGAGAAGTACTTCATCAGATAATCGTTGATATAGGACAGATCGAATGGTCTTTCCTTCTTTTCGATCTTATCGATCAGAACTTTCAGTTCCCCTTCCACGATGTCCCGTATCTCCTGCGGATATGCCATCTTGTCCGCATGATACTGGTACTCGTTCTCATCGAGGATACTGTAGGTACCGTCCGGGAATACTTTGACATCGAGATCATAATCGATGTTCTTGATCGCTTCGCCGTCATACAGACTCGGGGATGCGATATTGCAGTAATAGAAGATACCCGATTTACGGACCATGGAAATGACATTGTACCAGCGGTCATCATAATAGAAACAGATCGCCGGTTCTTTCGTCAGCCATCTTCTTCCATCACTCTCTACGACCCAGGTATGGTCGGTAACGACAACAGCACAATGGTCAAAGACATCGATCACTAACGCCTTTGACCAGGTGCGATGTAAAAGTCCGTCGTGTTTATAAGATTGTACAAATACACTGTCACCTGTTTTCAGTCCGTTCATAGGCAACATTATAGCACAATCTTCTTTTGAATTTTACTCGACAGACAATCCGGAAAGTTTGTGGATCGGCAGGACCCGTAAAAGGACCGGAACGATGATCATCAGCATCACCATCGTAGCCAGAGAATACGGAAGATTATAAGCTAAAGATGCCGTCCAGGCAGCTGCAGATCCGGCAGCGACACCATCCGGCCAGAAATAGACGCCGGAGATGACGACGGACAGCGTACGCAGGATCATTGCGAAAACGATACCGATCTCCGCGCGGACGATAGAGCCTTTCTTGTAGAAAAGTCCGGCAAGTCCGATGACGGTACTCGGAAGGATATAATCGACGATATACTGAGGAACATTGAGGAACCACTCATTGAGTCCCATGAGCGAAGTGATCGCCCACCAGAGAAGACCCGCGAAGACACCGTACTGCCATCCTAAATGGAAGGAAGCGATGACGATCGGGATCAGAGCGATGTTGATGGAACCGCCCTGAGGCATGTTGAGGAACGGAATAAGTTCCTTGACCCAGTCAAGAGCGATCGCCAGTGCGACATACATGGCGATGAATACCATCTTCTTCAGATTCTTGTTCATAAAAAAAGCACCTCTTTCTTTCAGGCGCAGGAGAAAAACATCCCTACGCTAGCATTACCTAGATCAGGTTAAGGGTATGATCTCAGCCATTACAGCACCCCTGTGTTTATTATTGTAATAACTTTTCCGGCTGGAAACAAGTATAATAGTAAGTATGAATAACATATTACTGAAACAGGCAGAGGAGATCCTGAAAGAAGAGGATAAACTGGCTGCCATCTGCAATCTTACTGCCCTTCTCTATGAGGAACTCCCAAACATCAACTGGGTCGGCTATTACTTCTACAAGAACGGAAAACTCCATCTCGGTCCGTTCCAGGGAAAAGTCGCCTGTACGGTCATCGATATCGGCAAAGGTGTATGCGGAACATCTTTCCAGACAAAGCTGCTGCTGAATGTACCGGATGTTCATGAATTTCCGGGACACATCGCCTGCGACAGTGCCTCCAATTCCGAACTCGTTCTGCCGCTCATGGTAGACAATCAGCCGATCGGTGTCCTCGATATCGATTCGCCTCTCTTCAGCCGTTTCGAACTGGATGATGAAGAGACGATGATCAGGATCGCCGAACTCGTTGCCAATAAAATCGCCGGAAGATGATCCGGCGATTATTTTATATTCCGATAATACTTTAAACGTTCCGAATAGTAGCTGACTGCTTCTCTGTTGGCGATATCGACGCGCAGCAGTTTCAGCGTCAGAGAACCTTTCTCATAGACGGATACCAGTCCCCTGCTTTCGAGCCTCTCTCCGATCTCATTGAAGCCGTCATCCGAATCGACATCGTGAACGAGATATCGTTTCCAGACTGTCTTTTCCTCTTCGAGGACGGATGCGCCGTTTATAGCTGCCGGGCGATAGGAAGAGATGCTTTCTCCGTAATGGAGCGAAGTCATCGAATCATATCCGACACCGGCCAGAAGGCAGAACGCTTTCAGGGAGACGAGTTTCTCTAACGGAGAATTGACGCCTAAAGGGAAATCATACGGCTGAGAAGCACAGATATAGCGGGCCTGTCTGCCGATGGCCGCAAAGCCGATCGTCGGATGGCGGGATACGACCGCCTTTTTTCTTCTGCGCAGATTCTCGTATACATCGGACATCTTATAGGATTCCGAAGCATCCGGATCAAATGCCGGTGCATTCCTGCGGAACTTTTCCTGAAGTTCATAAGCGACCGGAGGATTCACGAAACCGGCCGGATCTTCCGCATCCCCTCTCTGCATCGGAACGACCAGCGTACCGTTTTCCCCCAGGATCTCCAAAAGGGCATCGATCACTGTCTGAGCACCGCCAATGACATAGCCGAAGGAAGACAGGGCACAGTGAAATTCGAGGGTCATGCCCGGACGAAGACCGATCTCATAAAAAATGCGCATCAGATCAGTTTTTGAAAGAGCTTCATTGATCGTATTACTGTTCTTCAAAGATGACTCCTCCCGTAATGTTCATATAAGAGATCTCGGAGCGAAGCTGTTCTCTGCTGATCGAAGCGGAGGTCTTCCTGCTTCGTTTCGTGATGTCGGCAGCTGTGAGGGCGACGATGGCCGAAGTCTCGATCGAGGCATTCCGGCTGCGGGAGAACAGATAGGAGGCAAACAGCGCTTCCCCGGATCCGCTTCGATCGATATCCGGAGTATCCGTCTCATCGATATAGCGGTAATACGTTCCCTTTCGGCCGATATATAACGTATCTTTATCCCGGATCAGGATCTCTTTGAGTCCCTTTCCGGTCAGGATCTTCATGAAAGATATGATGCGCGGAAGAGAATCCAGTTCCATACCGCAGATCTCTTCTGCCTCTCTCAGATCGAGCTTGAGCATACCAAGAGAGGAGAGCACCGGATAAAGACGTCCTACTTTGCCTGCAGATACGCCATCCGCTGCCTTATGTCCCTTGAGTGTCTTCATGCCGTATTCGATGATCTCTTTCGGAACATTCGTGTCAAAAACCACCCAATCTTCTTCAGTGACCTGTTTCGCGAGAAGATCGATCATCATCGGATGAAAGGAATCGAAGATGCGTGTATCGGCGATCGATGTCTTGTTTTCTGCCTGCGTGCTGACACAGAGCGAACATCCGTGATCACCGTCTCTGCTGCTGAAGGAAAGATCGAGACCCAGAGAGCGGCAGTTCTCATAAAGGAGATCTCCGAAATAATCCTGCGCAAAGACAGAAGTAAAAGACACCTGTTCCTTCAGACAGACGAGA
>JAZPYW010000051.1:0-5507 GCA_045544415.1 Erysipelotrichaceae bacterium | reverse complement strand
TATTTAGGTTAAAGAGGAGATACATATGACGAACAAATACAGCTTTGATGAGATCGTCTCTCATCTGAAAAGTACCGGTTATGTCTACCAGGGAAGCGAGATCTACGGCGGTCTTTCCAATTCCTGGGATTTCGGCATTCTCGGTTCCTATCTGAAGAAGAATATCAAAGACCTCTGGTGGAAAGAATTCATCGAGAAGTCTCCATATAACGTCGGGATTGATTCAGCCATCCTGATGAATTCCCGTACCTGGGAAGCCAGCGGCCATCTGAAGGGATTCAGCGATTCCATGGTCGACTGTAAAGAATGCAAGGGAAGATTCCGTGCCGATCAGATGATCGAAGAAGCGACAGGCCTCTCTGCTGAAGGAAAGACTCCGGAAGAGATGGATCAGATGATCGAAGAGAACGATATCAAATGTCCGGTCTGCGGCAAGCATAACTTCACCAATGCCCGTCCGTTCAACCTGATGTTCAAGACCTTCATCGGTACTCTGGAAGATTCCAAATCGACCGTATATCTGCGTCCGGAGACTGCTCAGGGCATCTTCGTCAACTTTGCGAACGTACAGCGTACTTCCCGCAAGAAACTGCCGTTCGGTATCGGCCAGATCGGCAAGTCCTTCCGCAACGAGATCACGCCGGGAAACTTCATCTTCCGTGTCCGTGAATTCGAACAGATGGAACTGGAATTCTTCTGCAAGCCGGGAGAAGACCTCGAATGGTACCGTTATTGGGTCGATACTTGCTTCAATTTTGTCAAGAGACTGGGCATCAAAGAAGAGAACCTGCGTATCCGCGAACATGAACCGGAAGAACTGAGCTTCTATTCCAAGGGTACGAGCGATATCGAATACGCTTATCCGTTTACGGACTGGGGCGAACTCTGGGGCATCGCCGACCGTACGGACTATGACCTCTCCCAGCATTCCAAGTATTCCGGAAAAGAATTATCCTATCTCGATCCGGATACCCATGAAAAATATATCCCGTACTGTGTCGAACCGTCCGTAGGTGTCGAAAGACTCTTCCTGATGGTCGTCTGCGATGCGTACGAGAAGGAGAAAGTCGGAGACAACGACGAACGTATCGTCATGCATCTGCATCCGGCACTGGCGCCGGTCAAGGCCTGTGTATGTCCGCTTTCCAAGAAACTCAGCGAAGGAGCTCAGAAGGTCTTCGAAGATCTGAGAAGCGAATTCCATGTCGAATATGATGAAGCCGGTTCTATCGGCAAACGCTACCGCCGTAATGATGCGATCGGTACTCCGTTCTGCATCACCTACGATTTCGATTCGGAAAACGACGGCTGCGTCACGATCCGTCACCGTGATTCCATGGAACAGGAACGGGTTAAGATCAGTGAACTCAAGGAGTACATCAAAGAGAGAATCGCCTTTTAATGAAATTAACGGAAGAGATGATCAATGATATCCGGAATGCAGCATCGATCTCGGAAGTGATCGGTCATTACATTCCTCTGGTCAAGAAAGGCAAAGGCTATACGGCGCTTTGCCCTTTTCACGATGACCATGATCCGTCTCTTTCCATATCCGAAGATAAGCAGATCTACAAATGCTTCGTCTGCGGCAACGGCGGAAACGTATTTACCTTCGTCCGCAACTACAAGAAATGCTCCTTTCCGGAAGCCGTCAAGGAAGTGGCGGACATCATCGGCAAGCCTCTGGATATCGATCTCGATGAAAAGCCGAAAGTCATTTCTCCGTATCAGCGCTATTATGACCTGATGTCTTCAGTCATCGCATATTCCTCCTACATCCTCACCGGATCCAAGAGGGGAGTAGAGGCGCTGAAATATCTCAATGACCGGGGTTTGGAGAAAGATGTCGTGGAAGCCTTCCAGATCGGCTACGATCCGGAAGACAACTATATCAGCAAATATCTGCGCTCTCAGGGTTTCAAAGATGAAGATATGATCCGCTGCAATGTGGCCCGTATGGGGAACCAGGGCATGCAGGATGTCTTCTATAGGAGGATCCTGTTTCCGATCCATAACGAGAACGGCGATGCGGTAGCCTTTACCGCCCGGGATTATCAGGGATTCAGCAATTCCAAATATATCAATTCCGCCGATACGCTGATCTATACTAAAGGAGATATCCTCTACAACTATCACCGGGCCAAGGATGCCTGCCGTATGAGCAAGCAGGTCGTCGTCTGCGAAGGCGTCATGGATGTCATCGCTTTCTACCGGGCAGGGATACAGAACGTCGTAGCGACACTGGGAACGGCCTGTACGAAGAAACAGCTGGAACTGCTGAGAAGTCTGTCGAACCGTCTCGTCCTCTCCTATGATGGAGATAGGGCCGGAAAGAACGCCAATATGAAGCTCGGAGAGATGGCTATGGATGCCGGATTCGAAGTCAGTGTCCTCGACAATACGAGCGAACTCGATCCGGATGAACTCATCGGCAAGTACGGAAAAAACGTGCTCCGGGATCTCTACTCCAAAAGCGTTCCGTTTCTGGATTATGCGATCAAATTCTACAAAGAAGTATTCAATCTCGATAACTACAACGACCGCAAGGCGATGACGATGAAGGTGGGCGCCCTCATCGACAAGCTCAAGGACGATTACGACCGAGAAAACTACAGCAATACGCTCTATGAGATCACGAAGCTGAGGAAAAGAGAAACCGAAAAAGCTCCGAAAAAAGAGTATAATAGTAGAAGTATTGTCAATAACTTATCATTGGACGGTCTTACCAAAGCCGAATATACCATACTGCTGATGATGTCGAATTCAGCCAAGGCTGTCGATCTCTTCCAGAGGGACCTGGGGTGTCTGCTGGATGATACCGATCAGAAACTGGCGATACTGATCATCGATGACTATCGCAAAAACAGGGAATGTCGTCTTTCAAGGATATACGACGAATGCGGCGATGAAGACATCGAGAGGCTGATCAGCACGATGGCAACGATCGAAGACCTGAGCGGAGAATACAACGAAAAGATCTTCCGCGGGGCAATGGACCGTCTCAAACGGGAAATAAAACAGCGCAAGCTCAAAGAGCTGGAGGCGAGGATCTCCAGGATCTCGGCACTCGATCCGAAGGAAACGGAGCGAATGATGAAGGAGTATCTGGAACTCGTCAGGGAATTAGGAGGAAGTCATGGCAAAGAAGAGTGAAAAAGAAGTAGTGAAGGCTGCAGAAGCCGCAGAAACAAAGACCGCGAAGAAGAAAAAAGAAGTAACGGAAGAACTTCCGGAAGAAAAGAGCGCCAGATCCTCAAAGAAGAAGACCGTAAAGGAAGAACCGGTCAAGGAAGAAAAGAAAGTCTCCAAGGCTGCAAAGAAGGCGGAAGCACCGGTCAAAGCGGAAGAGAAAGTCAAGAATACCGAAGAAACGAAAAAAGCGAAGAAGACCGCAAAGAAAGCCGCTGAAGAAGAGGCTGTAAAAGCGGAGGAAGTCAAAGAAGAGAAAAAGCCGAAAAAGGCCGCGAAGAAGAAAGTAGAAGAGGCTGAGACGGCAGTTACTGAAGCAAAAGCCGAAGAAACAGCGAAGAGACCGGCAAAGAAAGCGAAGGCTCCTGCCAGGAAGAAGGAGACGCTCTCGACCAATCTGCTGGGCAAGAAATATTCCGATCTTGAAGAGCTCAAGGCGGATATCCTCAAGTATTCCCGTACCGGTGTCGATATCGATCAGAAGGACGTGATCAACGCCTTAGACCGTTTCGATATGTCCGATGACGATGTGGAAGCCTTCTATGAATGGCTGTCCGGAGAGGATGTCGACCTGCTGGATGAATCGGCCAGTGAAGAAGAACTGGAAGATGATGATTATCTGGCTGTCGAAGAAGACAATTACGATGACGATGAAGACGGGATCGAAACGATCGAAGTCAACTATGATGCAGCATCGACCTATACGAAGGTCAATGACCCGGTCAAGATGTATCTGAAAGAGATCGGACGTGTACCGCTGCTGAAGGCCGACGAAGAGATCGCCATCGCCGAGAGGATCGAACATGGAGATGAGGAAGCCAAGAGCGAACTGATCACCGCTAACCTGAGACTGGTCGTATCCATCGCCAAGAAATATACCGGCAGAGGCATGCTGTTCCTGGATCTCATACAGGAAGGAAACATGGGCCTCATCAAAGCTGTCGATAAATTCGATTATCACAAGGGATTCAAGTTCTCGACCTATGCGACCTGGTGGATCCGTCAGGCCATTACGAGAGCTATTGCCGACCAGGCACGTACGATCCGTATCCCGGTCCACATGGTCGAGACCATCAATAAGATGACCCGTATCCAGCGTCAGCTCGTACAGGAGCTCGGCAGAGATCCGAGTGCGGAAGAGATCGCCGACCGTATGGGAAGCGGCATGTCTTCGGATAAGGTCCGCGAGATCCAGAAGATCGCTTTGGATCCGGTATCTCTCGAGACACCGATCGGTGAAGAAGACGATTCCCACCTCGGAGATTTCATTGAAGATAAAGAAGCGATGTCTCCGGACCAGTATGCCAACAATCAGCTCCTCAAGGATGAGATCAACCTCGTCCTGCAGTCTTTGACCGAAAGGGAAGAGAAGGTGCTGCGTCTGCGTTTCGGTCTCGATGACGGCAGAACGAGAACTCTCGAAGAAGTAGGAAAAGAGTTCGACGTCACCAGAGAACGTATCCGTCAGATCGAATCCAAGGCCCTGCGGAAACTGAAGAATCCTGCCAAATACAAGAGACTGAAAGAATTTCTGGATGACATCCGTTAAATTATCAAAACGACTGAACACGATATCCCGGCTGGTACCTGATGGTTCAGTCGTTTTTGACGTTGGCTCCGATCATGCGCTGCTGCCGTGTCATCTCGTTGAAAGCGGGAAGTGTCAGAAAGCCTACGCCGGAGACAATAAGACAGAACCATTGAAGAGAGCGGAAGCGAATATAAAGAAGTTCCATCTGGAAGGGAAAGTGATCCCGGTCCTCTCCGACGGACTGGATGAAGCACCGGAGGACGCAGATACGGTCGTCATTTCCGGCATGGGTTTCTTTACGATGCGGGATATCCTGGAAAAATGTGATACTTCCCGATACGAACGTTTCATTCTCGAGGCAAATAAAGACGTTATTCTTTTAAGAAAATATCTAAATCAGAAAAATTATAGTATAATTGACGAGTATGTGCTGGAAGAAGACGGATTCTACTACGAGATCATCGTCTGCAGGCCGGTATTTACACGGGAATACAGTGAAAAGGAGATCACTTACGGACCGATCCTTCTGGAAAGAAGAGATGAGGATCTGAAGGAATATCTCACTTATCTGCTTCATAAATATGAAGAACTGTATAGGAAGTCCTCACGCAGGGACTATCTCGACAAAACAAACGAACTCCTGAGTCTTTTTCAGGAGCTGTACGGAGGATAAAACATGAGTGAAATGATGGAAAGAGCCCGCAGGATCTTCGATTCGAAAGAGAATTTCCTGGAAGGACTTGAGACCTTCTCCCTGATCTATTATGGGAAGACGATCGCCGAACTG
>JAZPYW010000050.1:0-4697 GCA_045544415.1 Erysipelotrichaceae bacterium | reverse complement strand
GGAACGCGGATATGACAAGGGACGTTTCTCCTTCAATGTGCCGTGCGGAAGATGCGAAGCCTGCCAGGGAGACGGCGTCAAGAGGATCAGCATGCTGTTTGTACCGGATGTCTACGTGGAATGCGAAGAATGCCGGGGCATGAGATATAACAGAGAAACGCTGGAAGTACGCTATAACGGGAAGAATATCTACGATGTGCTGAAGATGAACGTCAAAGAGGCACTGGAATTCTTCAAGAACCACCGGAAGATCGCCGGTAAGCTCCAGGTTCTGTATGATGTAGGACTCGGCTATATCGAACTCGGGCAGAGTGCTCCTACACTGTCCGGCGGTGAAGCACAGAGAGTGAAACTGGCTTCCGAGCTGCAGAAGAAAGCTACAGGGAAGACACTTTTCGTTCTGGATGAACCGACGACAGGTCTGCATATGGATGATGTCCGGAAACTCATTGCGATCATTGACCGTATCGTCGACAACGGTGATACCGTCTTAGTCATCGAACATAATCTCGATGTGATCAAGTGTGCCGATCACGTCATCGATCTCGGTCCGGAAGGAGGAGAAAACGGCGGTACGATCATCGCCGAAGGTACTCCGGAAGAAGTAGCGGAGGTAGAAGAAAGCTACACCGGACAGTATCTGAAGAAAGTACTGAGGGCAGGAAATGGAAATTAGTGAATTCAAGAAGAATGTACCGGTACGGGAACTGGCGAAAGAACTGGAACTGAAACAGATCTGCGGGAATGACGAATCGCTCGACCGCTATATCATCGTTCCGGATATCAACAGGCCGGGTCTTGAACTGTCCGGATACAGTGAAGATGTCTATCTGAAAAGAGTGACCATCCTGGGAAACAAAGAGATCAAATACATTCTGGAGCTGGATGATTATACACAGCGTCTGCGTTTTGAGACGATTACAGACCCGTATACGCCGTGCATCATCTTCTCCTGTACGGATTATCCGGTGCCGCAGACTCTGATCGACGTGGCCAACTCCAAGAATTTCCCGGTCTTCAAGACCGAGATGCCGACCTATCAGCTCATCGTTGACCTCGTCGGTTTTCTGGCGGACCGTCTTGCTCCGACGATCACCGTACACGGCGTCATGATGGACGTTTACGGTGTCGGTGTCCTGATCGAAGGCGAATCGGGCATCGGTAAAAGCGAACTGGCACTGGATCTGATCCGCAGAGGTCACATGCTGGTAGCGGATGACAGGGTCGATATCTCCCATGTCTCGCACCGTCTCAAATGCCGCGCTCCGAAACTGCTGAAGAGGATGCTGGAGATTCGCGGTGTCGGTGTCGTCGATGTCAATGCGCTGTTTGGAGGATCATCCTATCTTCCATCCAACCATCTCGACTTCATCATCGAACTGGTCAACTGGGATGCAGATGTCGTTCTGGACCGTCTGAATCCGATCAATGAAAAAGAGAATCTTCTCGGAGTGGATGTTCCGAAACTGATCATTCCGGTAACTGCCTCCAAATCGCTGAGTGTCGTCATCGAAGCAGCGGTCACGAATTTCAAGCTGATCAAGAACGGCGTCAATACGACCGAAGATTTCAAGAAGATGGTCAAAGCCGAGATCATGAAGAGAAACGAGGAATACAGCGATGCCGATTAGTTTTTTCCCGAACAGTACGACTTTCCTGCAGATCGGAAGTCTGCATATACAATGGTATGCCGTACTCATTCTGACCGGCGCCTTCCTGACACTGTTCTTCTCCAAGAGAGACCTGAAAGAAGCCCGCTATATCGATGTGAACGGCTTTCTGGATGACTTCTTCATCTATGTGCTCTGGATCGGTGTGCTCGGTGCGAGACTCTGGTTCTGTCTCTTCTATAATCCTTCCTATTATCTGGCTCATCCTCTGGATATCATCAAGATCTGGGAAGGCGGACTGGCGATACACGGAGGCCTCTTTGCGGGTGTCCTGTTTGCGATATGGTACTGCCGGAAGAAGAACGTATCCTTCCTGAAACTGGCAGACAACGTTTTGCCGAATGTCCTTATCGCCCAGGCTCTGGGACGCTGGGGAAACTTCGTCAACAGGGAATGCCATGGTCCGGAAGTGGCGGAATCCTTCTTTGACGGGATCCTGTCCTTTCTGAAAGAGGGAATGCTGATAGACGGTCATTACTATGAACCGCTCTTCTTCTTCGAGAGCGTCGGCTGTATCGTCGGCTGGCTCCTGATCCGTTTCCTGGTAAGAAAGTATTCCTACCGGAAAAGAGGAGATCTCGCCTGGTCTTATATGATGTGGTACGGGATCCTGAGAGCGTTCATTGAACAGCGGAGGACCGATTCGCTGATGGTCGGAAACTTCAAGACGGCTGTCCTTGTCTCCATCGCCTTCGTCTTCCTGGGACTCTTAGGCTATTTCGGAGTCTTCGATAAATTCTTTATCCGAAAGAGAAAACCGACGGTCCTCTTCGATCTGGACGGTACGCTGATCGATACGAGCAGAGCCATCGTCGAATCCTACCGTACCCTGTTTGAAAGACACGGCGATGTCAAAGACTTCACCAAGGAACGGGAAGTCGAAGTCCTTGGTCCGGGTCTGCGGGAGATCTTCCCGAAATACTTCCCGGGTCAGGATATCGAGAAACTGCTGGATGAATACCATGAAGTGAATCTCGAACTCTGCAAAAAATACAACGTCCTTCCGCCGCACTGCGAAGAAGTGCTGAAGACCTTGAAAGAGAAGGGCTATGATGTCGGGATCGTCTCGACGAAGGGGAAACAGCTGATCCATACCAATCTCGAAGATTTCGGTCTGGACGGATATATCGACGATATCTTCGGCTTTGAAGAAGTGAAGAATCTCAAACCGGATCCGGAAGGATTACGGGAGATCATCAATAAAAACCGCTGGAATGCGGATGATGTCCTGTATGTCGGAGATTCTCCGGCCGATGTGAAAGCAGCACTCAATTACGGCGCCTATGCCGTCGCTTTCAATGCGAATAAAGACAAGGAAAAGATCCTTCTGGAAGCAGGTCCGACGAGGGTCATCACTGACCTGATCGAGGTCCTCGATATTCTGGAAGAGGACCATTACTTCACCTGGAATTTGAGATAAATAGAATATGCAAAAGCATATTCTTTTTATATAATAGATGAGGAATACGGAGGTAATCATTATGGCTACAGTATTGAATCACCCGCTTATTACGCACAAACTGACGATCATGAGAAACGAAGTCACCGGACACAAGGATTTTCGTGAAAATCTGGATGAGATCGCTTCTCTGATGGCATATGAAGTATGCCGTGATCTGCCGCTCAAGGACGTCACGATCCGTACACCGATGGGCGAATGTCAGACTCAGGAACTGGCTACCGAAGTCGTGCTGGTCCCGATCTTAAGAGCCGGTATGGGTCTTGTCAACGGTATCCTCGATCTGATCCCGACCGCAAAAGTCGGATTCATCGGTCTTTACCGTGATGAAGAAACACTGGAACCGCATGAATATTTCGCTAAGTTCCCGAAGGAACTGAGTGAAGCAGAGTGTCTGGTCCTCGATCCGATGCTGGCAACAGGCGGCAGTGCGATCGCTGCTGTAGACATGATCAAGAAGAGAGGCGCCAAGAATATCAAGATGGTATGTCTGGTCGGAGCTCCGGAAGGTGTTGAAGCCTTTGAAAAAGCTCATCCGGATGTAGGTCTGTATCTCGCTGCCCTCGATTCTCACCTCAATGAGATCGGATACATCGTCCCTGGCTTAGGTGATGCCGGTGACCGTATCTACGGAACGAAATAGGAGATCATATGAATAACAGACCTGTAGTACTTGTCGTCATGGATGGCGTAGGGGAAAGAGAGAGCGATTTCGGCAATGCCGTAAAGAACGCCTATACCCCTGTCCTGGACGACCTGAAGATAGTTTCAGCTTTCACGACGATCAAAGCTCACGGTACAGCAGTAGGCTTACCGAGCGATGAGGATATGGGCAATTCCGAAGTCGGTCACAATGCGATCGGCTGCGGTCAGATCTATTCTCAGGGCGCGAAGCTCGTCAATGAATCGATCGAATCCGGATCGATGTTCGAATCGGATACCTGGAAAGAACTTGCCGAGAATGCGAAGGGACATACCTTCCATCTGATCGGTCTTCTCTCCGACGGTAATGTCCATTCCAACATCTCTCATCTGCGTGTTCTGATCGGACAGCTGAAAAAAGAGGGTGTGAGCCGGGTAAGAGTCCATGCACTTCTCGATGGAAGAGATGTACCGGAAGGTTCTTCCGTTAAATATGTGAAGGATATCGAGGACTACATGGCTTCTCTCAACGATGATACATTCGATGCCCGTATCGCTTCCGGCGGCGGCAGAATGTACATCACGATGGACCGTTATGAAGCAGACTGGTCCATGGTCGAAAGAGGATGGAATACGCATGTATGCGGAGAAGGAAGAAAGTTCTCCAGCGCACTGGAAGCGATCCATACCTATCAGGAAGAAGATAACGCAACAGACCAGCTGATGCACGAATTCGTCATCTGCGAAGACGGCAAGCCGGTCGGAACGATCGAAGACGGCGATTCCGTCGTATACTTCAACTTCCGCGGCGACAGAGCTCTTGAGATCTCCAGAGCCTTTGAAGAAGGCGATGAGTTCAAGGGATTCGTCCGCAAGAAGAGACCGGCTGTCAAATATGCAGGTATGCTGCAGTATGATGCCGACCT
>JAZPYW010000049.1:0-26063 GCA_045544415.1 Erysipelotrichaceae bacterium | reverse complement strand
GCATAGGTAGACGGACGTCCGACACCTTCCTCTTCCAGAGCCTTGATGAGTCTGGCTTCGGTATAGCGGGATGGAGCTTCGGTGAAATGCTGTTCCTTCTTCAGTTCCTTCAGTTTCAGTTCTTCCCCTTCTTCCAGTTTCGGCAGAATGACATCCTTGGAGGAATCGTAGTCGCCGTAGACCTTCAGATAGCCGTCGAAATTCAGTTCCGATCCGGAGACTGTGAACTGGTAGCCGTTATTGGCAATGACGACACTCTCGCTGTTGAATACCGCCTCGGCCATCAGCGATGCCAGAGCACGGCAGTAGATGAACTTATAGAGTTTATACTGGTCGTTGTTCAGATACGGACGCATCTTCTCCGGTGTATTCTCTAATGAAGTCGGACGGATGGCCTCATGGGCATCCTGGGAGGATTCATCGTTCTTTACCCGGTAGAATCCCTTGTATTCCTTACCGTATTCCCTTTCGATCAGATCGAAGGCAGAGGCGACGAATTCCTTGGCCAGACGGGTGGAATCCGTACGCATATAGGTGATGAGACCCTGTGTGGTCGTACCGATATCGATACCTTCATAGAGAGCCTGAGCGATCATCATCGTCTTCTTGGACGCAAAGCCCAGTTTCGAAGATGCCTCCTGCTGCAGTGTCGAAGTGATGAACGGCAGGAAGGAGCTTCTCTTCTTTTTCTTATGCGTGATCGATTCTACAGTATAAGTATCTCCTAAGGCAGCTAAGATCTCATCGGCTTTCTTCTCATCCGGGATCTCGAGCTTACGGTCTTTGTATTTCGTCAGTTCGCTTTTGAGCGTGCTTCTTCCTTTGGTGAAAGAAGCCAGTATGTTCCAGTATTCTACCGGATCGAAGGCATTGATCTCCTTCTCACGGTCGCAGATCATCCGCAACGCGATGGACTGTACTCTGCCTGCCGATTTGGAATGGATCTTCGATTTCAGCAGTTTGGAGAGACGGAAACCGATGATCCGATCGAGGATCCTTCTGGTCTCCTGAGACTTCACCAGGTTCTGATCGATGGTACGCGGCGATTTCAAGGCATTGAGCACAGCATTCTTCGTGATCTCATTGAAGACGATACGGTTCTTTTCCTTCATATCGAGACCGAGTTCTTCTGCCAGATGCCAGGAGATCGCTTCTCCTTCGCGGTCCGGGTCGGTCGCCAGATAGACGAAATCCGCATTCTTCGCTTTCTTCTTGAGATCTTCCACTGTCTGTTTCTTATCGGCGGAGATCACATAGGTCGGCTTGAAGCCGTTGTCGACATCGACACCCAGTCCTCCTTTACCGGAAGTGGCCAGGTCACGGATATGTCCCTTGGAAGAAACGACCGTATAATCCTTTCCCAGATATTTTTCGATCGTCTTCGATTTTGAAGGCGATTCAACGATCACGAGATTTTTCATAGGTACTCCTTATATATGTATCTGCATGTGCAGTCAGGATCTTTAACAAATCAATATATAATCATATTTGTTTTCAAAATGCAATTTCCTCTCTCTCGATGATATCCGCCCCTTCCTTGATCAGCAGATTATTGCAGAGACCGTCTTTATGAAAGACATCATAAGGAAGCACCTTGACGTTCTTTCCCAGTTCCAGAGCTTCCCGTACGGTCGTCATCGTTCCGGAACGGGTCGATGACTGCATGATATAGATCGTATTCGACAGAGCGGATATGAGGCGGTTGCGGAAAGGAAAATGATAGCCGTAGGGACGCACGTTTCCCGGATATTCCGACAGCAGCAGACCTTCCCTTCCGACTTTTTCGTAGAGCTCCCGGTTCTCTCTGGGATAGATATAATCGATGCCGCAGCCCAGCACGCCGATCGTATAGCGGGCATAGCGGTGCGAGGCCGCATCGATGCCTTTCGCCATACCGGAGACGACTGCCTTGTTCGGATTGTTGCGGCAGAGCCCCTCTGTCGCTTTCAGGGCATAATCGCAGGCTTCTCTCGATCCGACGATCGAGATCTTCTCTTTCTTCAATAGCGAGAGATCGCCCTTGTAAAACAGTACGAACGGAGGATACTGCAGCTGCAGGAATTCCTTCGGATATTCCTCATCAAAAATCGTCAGAGCGTTCTCTTCTTCCACCAATTCCACGGATTCGTGTTTCTCGATGGCTTTCAGCACCTGACGATATTCGCCGCCATAGCGGCAGGAATAGGATATAAGTTCTCTTCTGTCCATCAATAGATTATTGACGGGAAAAATGAAAATTCCTTAAAAAAGTTTTATTTCGTGACACGGACCGTAGGACATGCGGTAGATATCCAGAAGACCGTACTTCTCCATGAGCTCGAGATGACGTTTGGTCGGATAGCCTTTGTGCTTGTCGAATTCATACTGCGGATAGAGAAGATGGTAACCTTCCATGATCCGGTCTCTGAGCACCTTGGCCAGGATGCTGGCAGCAGCGATCGATTCCGACTTCGCATCCCCTTTGATCATCGAGATGACGTTCTCTCTCTCCAGTGGCATCGCATCCGTCAGGGTCAGAGAATGGATGTTTCCTTCCAGCGACAGTTCGTTCATCGCTTTCTTCGTAGCGGCATAGATATTCAGACGGTCGATCTCCTGAGGGGATACGACCCGGAAAGAAAAAGATACGGCATCGCGTACGATGATCGGAAAGAGCTGTTTCCGCTTGCGGTCGGTGAGTTTCTTGGAATCGTTGATGCCGGGATTCTCGTAGTGTAACGGAAGGATGCAGGAAGCGACGACGAGCGGTCCGCACAGAGGTCCCCTGCCGGCTTCATCGATCCCCATCACATACTGTCCTTTGGCCCAGTATTCCTGTTCGTATCTATTCTCCATCATATTTCTCGTAACTGATGCGTCCGAGGGCGTTGCCCCGGATATCCTTGAGGATCATCTCCCAGGTCTTCTTATGATCGACCTGATCGTCCGTACTCATCCAGACCTTCTTCCGTCCGATCGTCTCGATGAGATCTCCCTCTTCTTCGACTCCGTAGCGTTTCTTCAGTACGCCCGGATAGTTCTGTTTCAGATAATCCAGTCCGTAGAAGACCAGTGCTTCTTTATCCAGCACATCATCGTTGATGCTGCCGAGCAGCGCCAGTTTCCTTGCGGCCTCCTGGTCTTCGAATTTCGGCCATAAGACACCCGGTGTATCCAGCAGTTCGACATCTTCGTTCAGTCTTATCCACTGCAGCGCCTTGGTGACTCCCGGACGGTTCTCGGCCTTGGCGATCCTCTTTTTGACGATATTGTTGATGAACGTGGACTTGCCGACATTCGGGATGCCGACCACCATGGCTCTCAGCACCTTCTTGCGGATACCTCTGGCCTTCGCTCTTTCCAGTTTGGCTCTGCAGATGTCCTTGACTTCGTTCACGATGGTCTTCGAGAGCTTATCGCCGAGCGAATCAACGATCAGGCAGTGATAATCCTTATCGAAGTATTCTTTCCACTTCCGGTTTTCCTCTTCATCCGCAAGGTCGGCCTTGTTGAGAATGATCAGTCTCTCTTTATTCTTCGCCAGTTCATCCAGAAGCGGATTCAAAGAAGCACGCGGGATACGCGCATCTCTCAGTTCGATCACGATGTCGACCAGTTTCAGCTGTTCCTCCATCTGTCTTCTGGCCTTCTGCATATGGCCCGGGAACCAGTTGATGGTCTGAATGTTTTTCTCTTGCATATCCGCCTCCTATTTCCCTATTGTATCATTTCCTCTTTCAGACAAATAAAGGAGATCGCTCTCCTTTACTCTCTGAGTTTTCTTTCATCCTCCAGCATCTCTTCCTTGGCATTGATCCGGCCGAGACCGTACATCAGCAGACAGCCGCAGAGAAGATTGATCCAGCCGAAGCGGTTGCCGAGCGAATTGCCGATACCGATCATGATATTGGCGAGACCGATCATCTTCAGCATGAAGGAGATCCGATGCAGATGTTCGAGTCTCGAATCGATGTCCGAGAAGAGGTCGAATTCTCCAAGCTCGCTCTTTCTGCGGTAATAGCTCCATTTGAAGACCTGTCCGACATCTTCGGCACCGATCTCTTCGAGAAATTCCCGATAATTGCTGTCATTGTTTCTCATCTCGATGCGGATATTGTATTCGCCCGGTTCGCATCTCTCAAAGGTGTAATTGCAGAAACCGGCCTTCGTCAGTGCCCAGCCCTGATCAGCCATCGACTGAAGCCATCTCTCTTCTTTCTCAAAGTCCCATACCCAGAACCATTTCCATACTTTCTTATTCATAATGATCTCCCAAAACGCTTTCGCCGTTTTCCAAAAGTTCTCTCAGACGCCCGATCTCATCTTTGAGGATCGAGAGTCCCTTATCTGTGATCTGATATTCCTTTTTCCGGCTTCCCTCTGCCACGGGAAGAGGCCGGATCCATTTCCTGTCGCACATCTGCGTCAGAGCGCCGTACAGCGTCCCGGCTGCCAGACGTACCCTTCCCCGCGACATCATCTCTACTTCCTGCATGATCCCGTATCCGTGTCTCGGTTCTGTGAGGGACAGCAGGATATAGTATGTCGCTTCCGTCAATACGAGCGTTTCATTCATAAGCACACCTCTATCGTACATCGTTATATCGTCATTCGATATATCTGATTCAACTATATCGTCATCCGATATAATTGTCAATAAAAAAGCGAACGTTTCCGTTCACTTCATTCCGAAATCATCGAAAGGAAAGAAGACGAATATTCCGGTACTGCGTATATCCTTTAACGAAAAAGGTCCGTAGTAGCGGGAATCGCGCGATACGCTGCGGTTGTCTCCCATCATGAAATATTCATCATCCCCGAGTTCGATACTGAAATCTTCTGTATAGACATCTTCCTTCAGGAAGTCTTCCTTCATCTCTTCTCCGTTGATATAGAGGGTATTGTTCCGGAATTCCAGTGTCTCATTCGGCATGCCGATGACCCGTTTGACCAGGAGCTTATCTTCGCTTTCTTCGATGACGGCGATATCGAAACGCTGTACACCCAGCGTCTTTTTGATGATGAACGAATAGCCTCTCTGACCGTCTTCCAGCGTCGGATACATCGAAGAGCCGTCTACTTCTACCGGCAGAAGGATGAAATGCAGGATCACGAAGCTGAGTACCGCTACCGTGATGACGATCTCAAGCAGATCCTTCCACCAGGGATTCTGTTTTATTTCTTCACTCATGACTCTATTATACAAGAAAAGCCGCTTGACGCGGCTTTCTCTCTTATCCTTTTACTAACGGACTTCTTTGATACGTGCAGACTTGCCGGAACGTCCTCTGAGGTAATAGAGGCGGGCTCTTCTGACTTTACCGTTACGTAATACCGTGATCTTGTCGATGACCGGGGAATGCATCGGGAATGTTCTCTCGACACCTACACCGGAGGATAATTTTCTTACGGTGAATGTTTCGCCGATGCCCTTGCCCTGTACGCGGATAACGACACCTTCGAATGCCTGAATACGTGACTTGTCTCCTTCTTTGATTCTTACGTCAACACGAACGGTCTGACCTGCACGGAGTTCAGGAAGATCAGTTTTCATCTGGTCTTTTGTGATCTCTCTTACTAATTCAAGATTCATTTTCCTTCTCCTTTACACATATATAATTACTTGTTCATAATCCTCACAAGACGGAAAAGCGGAACAGTAATGCCTAATTAGTTTACCAAAACCTTTTACTTTTCGCAAGATTCTTCTTCGATCTCCAGGAGAAGTTTTTCTTCTTCCGGAGTAAATTCTCTTTCTTCCAACAGATCCGGACGGTATTTCATCGTCTCTTTCAGAGCGTTTTTCAGATTGAAACGGTGTATCTCTTTATGATTGCCGTTGGTGAGTACGAAAGGAACTTCTTCTCCGTCGTATTCGAACGGTCTCGTGTACTGCGGATATTCCAGCAGTCCGTTATCGAACGATTCCTCTTTCAGGGATTCCGGAGAGATCGATTCATCGATGAGACGGACGATGGAATCGGTGATGACCATAGAAGGCAATTCTCCGCCCGTGAGGACGTAATCTCCGATCGACAGCATCTCGTCACAATACTTTTCGATACGGCAGTCCAGGCCTTCGTAATGACCGCAGAGGATAATGATATCCTCTTCCTTCACGAGTCTTCTGGCATCTTCCTGGGAATATCTCTTTCCCTTCGGAGACATCAGCAGTACCCGGGAATTCTCCTTCTGATGAGCTTTGATCGCTCTATGGGCGATATCGACTCTCATCAGCATCCCGGCTCCTCCGCCATAAGGAGTATCATCCACATGACGGTGACGGTCTACAGCATAATCGCGGATATCGACCAGTTCGATCTCAACGAGGTCTCGTGAAAGGATCCTCTTGATCATAGAGGTATTGAGGAAGCCTTCATACATCTCCGGAAAGAGTGTCAGGATCGTGATCTTCACAGCAGACCTTCCATCCTGATGATACGCACCAGTTTCTTTTCCAGATCGACTTCCTTCACGAATACCGGAGAGAACGGAACGAGGTATTCCTTCTGATCGGAATCCTTGAGGATACGCATATAGTTGAACGGTGTCCCCTCTTCCATAACGATCACTTTTCCGGTCTTGTCCTCTTCCACGTAGGCATCCAGTCCGATGATATCCCGGAAGAAGTATTCTCCTTCCTCCAGCGGTTCGATGTCTTCTTCCGCTTTATAGATATTCATTCCCTTGTATCTCTCTACCAGGTTGATATCTTCGTGATCCTTCAATACCAGCAGCATATTTCCCTTATGATAGCGGTATTCTTTCACGGTAAAAGGAAGATATCTCTCACTGAGATAGATCATGGAATCTTCCGCAAAGCGTTCTTCCGGAAAGTCGGTATAGACCTCGCATTTGAGGTCTCCCTTCAGTCCGAAAGTATTGAGTATTTTACCAATCAGTATATATTTCATAAAAACATTATAAATGAAAAAGGATGTGAATACATCCTTAGAGAGCTTCGAACTTGATCGAGATGCGCTTGTTTTCGATCTTCGAAGCTACCTGCAGCATCTGACGAATAGAATTGGCCATGCTCCCCTGTCTGCCGATCAGACGGGCGATGTCATCGCTCGGTGCATACACATAGAGCAGGATCTCATTGTCATCGATACTCTCCATCTGCTTCACCATGACGCCGTCCTGATCTGTACAGATCGGCTTTACCAGGTTGAGAAGTACTTTCTCGAGATCGATCATTTACTTACTCTTCTTGGCATCCGCATGTTTCTTCATGATACCCTGAGCACTTAACATATTGCGTACGGTATCTGTAGGAACTGCGCCGTTGGCCAGCCATTTTAAAGCCTTTTCTTCATCGATCACCACTGCAGCCGGGTTGCGTTTCGGATCATATGTTCCGATGACTTCGATCTCTCTTCCGTCTCTGCGGGTTGCGGAATCAGCAGCGACAATACGGTAGAAAGGAGCTTTCTTGGCACCCATTCTCTTTAATCTTAATTTAACCATGTTAAACCTCCCATGCCTATTCATCTTAGGATAAAACAATAAAGGTGTCAAGTATTTTTACTTAACACCTTTTATCTACTTTCTCTTCCCTCTCATCGGTCCCCGGGATACGCCCGGTTTCCGGCTCCGGTAGGACGGAGATGAGTTTCTCGGAGCGGACTGGCGCCGCGGTGTCGCAATGCGCAGGAACGGAAACAGGAAGGAGAACGGGCTTCTCTCCTGTTCGATCAGACGTCTACTGCGGCTTTTCGACGGGAGCGTATCCAGCCAGGCCAGACGGTGTCTCGGGATATGGACTCCCGAGGCATTGCCGCGGTACTCATACGGCAGGAACACTGTCTTCTTTCCTTCCGGCGAGATCACGAACGTACAGAATCCGTATCCTTCCAGCATCTCGGCCAGAGATAAGGCCTCCTCTTCCCCGATATCGGTATAGAGGTAGGTCGGAAGTGCGTGCATGATCTGATTGGCACGGTAGCGGCTCGTCGCCAGCAGTTCGGCCAGCAGCACGCTCTTTGCGGTGATCCCTCCCGTAAAAGCGAACAGGAGAAGATCATGGCCGGTATGCGTGATCGTATTTTCCTGCTGAAGAGAAGACAGATAGAAATCATCTCTCTCGTCTTTCACTTCATAGGTCACCGTATCTTCGACATCCAGGCGTACGCCGCAGTGCGGACAGAAACGTTCACTCGAAGATACCGCCTTCCCGCAGGCAGGACAGATGATCTTCGCCATATCAGAGTCCGAACATGCCGCGCATGCTTGACATCTGTTTCATCATCTTCTTCATCCGTTCGTACTGGTTGATGACCTTGTTGACTTCATCGACCGTAGTGCCCGAACCCTTCGCGACTCTGCGTTTATGAGAAGAACGCATGATGGAAGGATCCTTTCTTTCCGCCTTGGTCATGGACTGGATGATGACTTTCGTCTTATTGATCTGCTTATCGGCATCGACGCCCTCTACCGCTTTAGAGAGCTCGCCCATGCCCGGCAATAACTTCAGAATAGAAGCCAGAGGTCCCATCTTCTGGGTCTGTTCGATCTGCACCAGCATATCGTCCATCGTAAACTTTCCTTCCAGCATCCGCTGCGCTGCTTCTTCGGCAGCCTTCATATCCATCTCTTCCTGAGCTTTTTCAACTAAAGAGACGACATCGCCCATACCTAGGATACGGTCGGCGAGACGGTCCGGATAGAACGCTTCGATATCTCCGATCTTTTCACCGACGCCGGTATACTTGATCGGCACACCGGTGATGGCCTTGACCGAAAGGACGGAACCGCCCTTGGAGTCGCCGTCGAACTTGGTGACGATGAGACCGGTGACATTCAGACGTTCATGGAAAGTCCCGGCTACATTGACGATATCCTGACCGGTCAGGGCATCGACCGTCAGCAGGATCTCATCCGGATGGACTGCTGCCTTGATGTCTTCGAGTTCCTTCATGAGGACTTCGTCGATCTGCAGACGTCCGGCCGTATCGATGAGCACGACATCGTAGCCTTTCGCTCTCGCTTCTTTGACACCGTTGATCGCCGTCATTAAAGCCGGAGTCTCTACCCCTTCCGTATAGACCGGAACATCGACGCTTCTGCCCAGTGTCTGCAGCTGTTCGATGGCGGCCGGACGGATGACGTCGGCAGCGATGATGAACGGATTCTTGCCTTCTTTCTTCTTTAAGAGATTGGCGATCTTTCCGACCTGGGTCGTTTTACCGGTACCCTGCAGACCGACCACCATGATGACGGTAAAGTCTCCGTTGAAGTTGAGCGAGTTGTCGTCATTGCCCAGAAGAGCGATGATCTCGTCATGTACGATCTTGATCAGAAGCTGTCCCGGATCGACCGCATTCAGGACATCCTGACCGATCGACTCCTTGCGGACCTTCTCTAAAAAGTTTTTAACTACGGTATAATTGACATCCGATTCTAAGAGAGCGACACGGATCTCCTTGAGGGTGTCCTCCATGTTTCTTTCCGTGAGTTTCCCTTTTCCCTGGAGATTCCGGAAAGATTTTGTTAATTTATCCTGTAAGGAATCAAAAGCCATAATGCATCACCTCGGATTCAATTATAAAAGTTGAAACAGAATATTGTAAAGAACAGGCAGTCAAGCTGCCTGTTCAAAGAACGATATCCGTTCGGCTACGAGCTGAGGATTGTGATACATCTTCTCATCCTTCATGTAATCATAGGACTGTATCCTGCCCCGGATCATGATATCCTGCCCGACCGGATAGTCTTCCGAAGCGAGGGTCTTCCACAGCGTGATCTCATGTGTGTCGTAGTCGTAATCGCCGTCCGTGTTTTTGTAAGGTCTTCTTTCCCTCACGACCAGTTCCCGGTATTTGTTGCCGGAAGCAGTCTCCTTCAGTTCGGTTCTGTCGACGATCCTTCCCAGTAAGATAAATGTGTTCAATGTTCCTCCTTCGTTACCTGCAAGAACACTGTACCATACATATCCGGACCGGAATTCTCAAGTTTTTCTCATATTTCTCTCATCTTTTTCCACTTTTCCAGTGGAAAACTCAATGCTGCTGAAAATCCATGAAAAACACCCTATAAATAAACATGCGTTTACAATACGATCTTTCTTGGGTAGAGATGTTTTATCCCGGTTTTCACTCTTTTGAGATCAGGTCCGATACGACTTCTACGACATCTTTGGCAGCGGATTGCCCTTCCGCTTTTTCATACGCTCCCGCTTCTTTATCAAGAGCCGCTTTTATCGTCTCGACATCATCGACGAGTCCTGTTACGGAAGCAAGCGTATCGAGACCGAGAATGGAAGCGATATCGGAGATGATCAGCGCCGTTCCGCTGACACCGAGATCTCCTTCTTCGAGCGTCGACTTGATCTCTCTGCCCGTCGTATAGAGTTCGATGAGCGTCGAGATACCCGGTATGCCGAGAATATCTGCCGCCATTCCGATATTCCCTAATGTCGAGTCGGAGGAAAGATCCGGTTTGATGATCGGCAGGATCAGTCTGGCAACTGCATCGTGCGTATCCCTGCCGTATACTGCATAATTGAGGATCTCCTTCTCTTTGACCATCTGATCCAGTTCTTTTCTGCGGAGATCAGCCAGCTCCTCTTTCAGAAGCAGACCGGTATTTGTTTCCGGGAAGGACTCTTTCTTTCTGCTGAGGATCTCCTGATAGCGTTCTTCCTCGAGAGCGGAGATGACCAGCAGATCGGGTTCTTCCTGCAGCGAATCGAGCAGTTCTTCATAAGTACAGACAGACACTTCCAGATATCTTCTTTCTTTCAGCGTCTCGATCAGTTCTTCGTTCACTTCGCAGAGCAGCACGGATTTTGAGCCGATATCCGGAGAAGGATATTCTGCCGGTTCTTCGGCAGCCTCCCGCACGGCTCTTTCCCCTCTTTTCTTCCGCAGATAGACATAGAGCCCTCCTCCCATCAGAGCCAGAAGACCGAGTCCCCCGAGGATGATCGGCAGGATGTTTTTTCTGGGGATCGTTTCCGTAAGTACGGCATCGCAGTCCGGACATTCCTTTTTCAGGAGTCCTTCCGCAAAGAAACCTGCCTCTTTCTCCACGGTCCATTCTTCCGGAAAACGATGTCCCTTCGCAGGGATGATCTCTTCAACGGTCTCTCCGCATCGTTTGCAGAGAGCCTGTTTCATTCCTTCTTTTTCGCAGTATGCTTCCCGGATGACCGTATAATCCCCGAGGTCATGTCCCAGGGCAGGAACAGTTTCCTCGGTCTCTTCCCCGCAGGTCCGGCAGACACTTCGCCGTAAGCCATCCTCCGTGCAGGTCGCTTCCGTCTCTTCGACTTCATAATCGTGTCCGAGAGCCTGTATCGTTCTGGTATAGGAATCGCCGCAGCGCGAACAGGTATATGTCTCTGTTCCTTCTTCTTCGCAGGTCGCTTTCACGGTGATCTTAGAACGGTAGTTATGACCGAGAGCCTTTACCGTCTCGGTATACGAATCGCCGCAGCGCGAACAGGTATGTGCTGTGGTGCCTGCCTGAGTGCAGGTTGCTTCCTCAAGAACGGAGGAACGGTAGTTATGACCTAAGGCAGGGATCGTCTGTGTCCTGGATGCGCCGCAGCGGCTGCATACCTGCGGCTGAGAGCCCTCAGATATGCACGTAGCCGCAACAGAGGCGGAAGCATAGCTGTCCGTCCAGTCATGTCCAAGCGCCGGAATACTCCCGTTGTACATGACCGTATAATTTGAACATTCCGTGTTCTGACACCAGTAATATACTTCTCCGGCGCTCTCGCATCCGGCCGTCAGGTCGGCAATATACATCGGCTGACCGCACTGCGGACAGGTCCCGTAAGCATCTCCGGGCGATAATGCTTCAACAGTGTGCACATGTGTATGTGCATGATCCTGTTTTATGAGATGTACCGGCAGCAGGAGAAGAAGCAGGCAGGATATCAGAAACAGCTTTAAAGATCTTTTCATCAGTCGAGGACCTCCAGACGTCCGTCTACATCAAAACCGAGATGTGTATTGACTTTAAAATAGCCGAGGATCGTCTCGACGTCGCTCGTCGTCAGGACAGCAGGTTCTCCGTTTTCCCGGATTTCTTCCTGAGATATATTGAAGAATTCCCTGAGATTGTTGAAATGAAACTCCTGGATGCCTACGGTATAGATCTTCTCATCGTCGATCTCTTCACCGTTTAGTTCGCAGGTCAACAGTTCGTGTTTCGACTTGGAGTATACGACACGCATGCCTTTAGAAAGCTGATAGAATTCCGTATGGTTCCCGAGCCAGGCGGCATCGCGGTAGATAAACAGCAGCATCCTCTTCAGCTGCGATCCCGTCACCTTGATCCCGTATGATCTTCCGTCGTAAGGATAACACTCCGTAAAGTCCTGGAAAGTTACGACCGGGCCCATGCGGTATTTTCTTACGGAACCCGAACCCATCAGAAAGATGTCGACTCCCAGAGATTCCTTCATCGCATCCGCAAAGACACCTCCGAGCTCCGTCTGCATCCAGCGGTCGGGATGAGTCAGTTCATAATCGAAATTCGCCACGACTTTGGCGTATTTCAGATCGGTCTTCGCTTTGATGGAAGCGATCAGCTGTTCGATCTTCTCATCCCGCGGACAGTTTTCTTCATCGATCGAGACCGTCTTCCATTTCCAGTGTGCGATCCTGTTTTCCTGTGTGTCGATGACGATATCGAAACGTCCGATCTGGTCGGTACCGGTACCGGCCTGAACGATCAAGATATCGTTGATGCAGGCAGGCTGATGGATCAGTGTATGTGAATGGCCTCCGACGATGATATCGACACCCCAGGCAGGTTCGAGGATCGCCGCCAGTTTCTTATCTTCTTCGTAGCCGATATGCGTCAGCAGCACGGTCATGTCGATATCGAGTCCGTTGTAGGCGTTGCAGATCTTGCCGACTTCCTTGGCAGCTTCTTCGATACTGATGAAGGATCCGATCAGTTTCTCTCCTTTCGTCTGGGATATGACTTCTTCGGTAAGGACGCCGATGAACAGGATCTTCATTCCATCGATCTCGATGATCTTATGCGGATGAAACAGTCTCGTATCGTTTCCTTTGATATAGAGATTGGCATTGATGATCGGAAAAGTCGCCAGTTTCTCGAGAAACAGCAGATGAGCGACTCCGTAGTCGGTCTCATGATTGCCGAGAGTAACGACATCCGGTGCCAGGAGATTGATGATCTGTATCGTCGAAAGACCGCGGAACTCGGAATCCATGACCGATCCCCGGAACATATCTCCGGCTATGACATACAGAACATTCGGGTCGATATTCCGGCATTCCGTGAGATATCCCGACAGCATGGATACTCCTCCTGTCAGTTTTTCATCGACATAGTCCGCCAGAAAATCCCCATGCATATCATTCGAATGAAGCAAAGTCAGCAGTTTATAGCGTTCTGTATCGACAAATAATGCTTCGTCCATAGACAAAACCCCTTTCTCCTATGCATGATAAAAAGCATCTCTTTACTTCATTATAAAAAGGGCTCCAGCAGCCCTTCTATCCCTCTTTTCGGGTATTTCAATTAAAAAAAGGAAGAGCTATTCTTCGCTTTCTTCCTTCTTTACATATACTTCTCTCGGTTTGGAACCCTGAGCCGGTCCGATGATGCCTCTGTCTTCCAGGGTATCGATCAGACGGGCAGCCCGGTTGTAGCCGATGCCGAATCTTCGCTGTAAGAGCGACGTAGAAGCCTTCTGAGCCTCTTTTACGTATTCGACGACTTCCTCATAGAGTCCGTCGCTTTCGTTCGCATGGACGCTCTGTGCGTTTCCGGCGATGGTCCCGTTCATATTGTTGAGGAACTCGAAATAGGAATCCTCATAGGTCGGAGAGGCCTGCGATTTGACGAAGGTCGTCACGGCCTTGACTTCCTTGTCGTTGACGAAGGAACCCTGCAGACGGATCGGCGTCGATTCGCCCTGAGGCAGATACAGCATATCGCCGTTTCCTAACAGACGTTCTGCACCAACTTTATCCAGGATCGTACGGGAGTCGGTCTGGGATGCGACCGCAAAGCTGATACGGGACGGGATATTGGATTTGATGACACCGGTGATGACATCGACCGACGGACGCTGCGTTGCGACGATCAGATGCATACCGCAGGCTCTGGCCAGCTGGGTGATCCTCTGTATGTATAACTGGACATCCTTGCGGGCGATCGCCATGAGGTCCGCCAATTCATCGATGATGATGACGATATACGGCATCTTGGAGATCTTCTCTTCCCCTTCTTTGAGATGGGTATTGTGATCGGCAACATATTCATTGTAGCCCTGGATGTTCCGTACCCCTGCTTCCGCAAAGATATCGTATCGCTGTTCCATGATGACCGTCAGTTTCCCCAGCATATTGCAGGCCATCGTCGTATCGGTGATGACCGGCCAGAGAAGATGCGGGATATCGTGATATGGCGTGAATTCCACCTTCTTCGGATCGACCAGGACGAGCTTCAGCTCATCCGGATGCGCCCGGTAGAGGAAGGAAGTGATGATGGTGTTGATACAGACGGACTTACCGGATCCGGTAGCACCGGCGATCAGCAGATGCGGCATCTTGGCGAGGTCGCAGTAGACGCTGTTGCCCATGAGGTCCTTACCCAACGCAAAGGACAGTTTCGCCGAGTTCTTCGGCATGGATCTCATCAGTTCGTACATCTTGACCGGGATCGGTTCGACGTTCGGCACTTCGATACCGACGGCGTTCTTGCCCGGGATCGGCGCTTCGATACGGATCTCTTTCGCGGCCAGTTCCATCTTGATGTTGTTGGAGATATTCATGATGCGGTCGACCTTGACCGAGGAATCCGGACGGACCTCGAACTTGGTGACCGACGGACCGATATGCGTATCCACCAGTTCTGCCTGGATATCGAAGTTGTTGAGGATCTCGATGATCTTCTCTCCCTTGACCTGAGCAGAAGTCCGGTTGATATTGGAAGACTGCGAAGTCGGCTTCTCCAGGATATCGATCGGCGGATAACGGTATGCCCCGTTCTTCTTGCGCACCGGCGTGTTGTTTTCTTTCGGAAGGACTCTCTTCTCTTCCGGAGCTTCTTCCGCTTTCTTCTCCTCCGGCTCTATCATCTCTACAGTCGGTTCTGCATTGAGGATATCTTCCTGTTCCAGAGGCTTGCTTTCCTGAGGAGCATTCACTTCATGCTCTTCGAGATTGATGAAGTATTTCGATTTCGTCGACAGGACATCGGAATGATCCGGTTTCTTTATCTCGATCTTGACTTCTTCGACCGGAGCGCTCTCCGGTGCTGTTTCCGGAACTTCCGGTCTTTCGATATCGTCAATGATGGTGAATTCCTGGCTGCGCTTTGCTGCAGCAGCCGCTTCTTCCTCCATCAGTCTCTCCCGGCGCAGACGTTTCTCTTCCTTTTCGACCTCTCTTCTCTCCGCTCTTTCCTGCTTATGGACCTCGTGTTTCTCTTTGATCGTGATCCCCATCTGCTGATAGACGGAGAACGGTACGATCAGCAGAGCCGCGATCACAAAGAGGACCACCAGAACGATGATCGCTCCGACTCTCGAGAACAGAGATTCAAACACGACATTCAGGAAATTGCCGAGTATCCCGGCACCGAAGAGGAAGTTCTCATCGGGAATGCCCAGGAAGGAATCTTTGATGTAATCGAGCAGCTGGGCAAAGGTATGGACATTGTTGGCGATGATCCCGCTCAGCATGACGATCGCCAGGTTGAGGATGATGCATCCGGCCAGAACCTTGCCGCTTTGAGGATACTTCTTCCTCAGGAATACGACATAGATGCCGTACAGACACAAGGATATGAGCGGTACGAAGTAGAGGAAGCCGAAAAGCCAGGAAAACAGATTCCCGGTGTAGATCCCGAAACGCCCGATACCGGACAGCGCAAAGAAAACCAGTACCGCAACAACGATACTGACGATGATCCAGGGCAGACGTTCTGCTTCCGGGTCTTTCTTTTTCTTCTTTCTCTTATTTGTAGACATGTTTCTATTCACCTGTATTAATCTCGACGATGGCCGGAAGGATCATCGGTTTCTTTCCGGTCTCGCGCAGAATGTATCTGCTGATCTTTTCTTTTGCCTCCATACGGATCGGCATATTCTCATAGCGGCCTTCCTTGACCGCTTCTTCGATGGTCGTCACTAAAATATTGGCGATCTCCGCCAGGATGTGATCGGCATCCTTCAGATAGATGACACCCCTCGACTGCACATCCGGTCCGGCGATGACGGCCTTGGTCCGGAAATCGAGGACGACACCGGTCACGATGCATCCGTCTGTCGACAGCGTTCCCCTGTCGCGGAGCACCATACCGGAGATATCGGAATCCGTCTCATCGATCGATACATCGTTGAGTTCGATGAGATCTCTCGTCGAGATCAGTTTTCCGTTTTCAAACGAGGCAAACTGGCCGTTGTCGAGCACGATGATGCGGTCCGGCGTCAGTCCCATGGACGTTGCGATATCCGCATTGCCGATCAATGCCGCAAAATCGCCTCTCACCGGCAGATAATACTTCGGCTTGATCAGCGACAGCATCATCTTCAGATCCTCGATCGAGGCATGCATAGAGAGCACCTGCTGAGGAGACAATTTGACGATCTTGACTCCGGCGCGATAGAGATCATTCTCCATGGCGGAAGCTTCCTTTTCCGTACCCGGAACGATCGGAGAGGCGATGATCACCATATCATCTTCCTGAAGCTCGATGATCTGGTCTTCGCCGATGGCGATATTGTTCGTCAGTTTGAATACCTTTCTTCCATCGGCCGAGACGACGCAGATGACATCTCTCATTCCGTTGTGGAAGTCCTTGCGGTCGACCAGAAGATTGGCCGGCACTTTATAGTAGCCGAGATTCTCGACCATCTTCAGCATCTTCACATGATCCTCGTTGTAGAAGAAGACCCGGCGGTTGTTGCGCTTGGCCAGTTCCAGTACTTCGATGATGCGGAAGAGGTTCTGCTGATAGAGGGTAAAGATGATCCTTCCGTCATAGTTCTCAATATAGCTTTCGACGTGTTCGCTGATGCGGTGACGAGGTGTCGTATAGCCGCTGCGGGTCGAACCGTTCGACTCGGCCATCAGGACCAGGACATTGGCCTGTCCGATATCCGAGAGCGCGTTGATATCGAGGGAGAAGGCTTCATTGGTAAAGTCGTAGTCGAAGATGAATTCGGAGGCATATACGATGAGACCGTATTCCGTCTCAAAAGCCAGTCCGATACCGTCGGCGATGGACTGCATCAGAGCAAAACTGTGGATCACCTGTTTGCCGACCTTGATGCGGTCATTGCGCTTGATGATGCGGATCCTTTTATTGCGGATGCCGCGCTTGCGCAGATCCTCTTCGATGAGCCGTGCCGTAAGCGGTGTTGCATAGACGTCGACATCCAGTTCTTTGAGAAGATGAGGCAATGCTTTCATCGTATCGTCGTGGCCATGAGAGATAAAGACAGCCTTGACTCTGTCTTTGTTTTCGATCAAATACGTAAAATCGGGAATGATACTATCGATTCCCAGCTGCTCCGATTCATTAGGATACTTGAGTCCGGCTTCTATCACGAAAATGTCGTCATCTATCTCAATGAGATACATGTCTTTTCCATCTTCGTCCAGACCGCCGAGTGCCATTAAACGAATTTTCTGCACAGATTATATTCCTCCTAATAAACTGCTACTGCTTAATTATATAAAATAAGGGGCTACTTTTCAATCTTATGTCCGTTGAGTGAAAAGCTCATCGCTTCATCGATATGGACATCGACGATCTCGCCGATCCGGATATCTTCCCCGGTAAAATTGACCAGTTTGTTTTCCGGAGTATAGCCGGAATATACGGAACTGTTGCGCTTGGAAAGTCCGTCCGCAAGGACCTTCACGTCTTTATTCAGAAACTTCTGATTGTTGAAGCGGGCATATTCGGCGATCTTTCCGTTCAGGATCTGCAGTCTCTCTTCCTTGACGGACATCGGGATATGATCTTCCATACGGGCTGCCGGAGTGCCTTCTCTAGGAGAATAGATGAAGGTGAAGGCATTGTCGTAGCGGCAGTAGTCGACGAGGTCCAGAGTGTGCTGAAAAGCTTCATCGGATTCGTTCGGGAAACCGACGATGATATCGGTCGTGACCGCATAATGAGGCAGTTCGCTGCGGATGCGGTCGAAGAGTTCTTTATATTCGGATACGGAGTAGCGGCGGTTCATCTTCTTCAGGATCTCATCATCTCCGGACTGTACCGGCAGATGGAGATACGGCATGATGTTCGGATGGGTCTTCATTGCCTTGATCATGCCTTCATCGAAGTCCCACGGATGAGAAGTCATGAAACGGATCCTCTCGATCCCCGTATCGGCTACTTCGCTCAAAAGCGTTCCGAAACCTCCCGGGATATTCAGATCCTTCCCGTAGGCATTGACGTTCTGTCCCAGCAGACAGACTTCTTTATAGCCCTCTCTGACGAGGGTCTCTACCTCTTCGATGATGTCTTTGCTGAAACGGGAGCGTTCTCTTCCTCTCGTATAGGGAACGATGCAGTAGGTACAGAACTTATCGCAGCCGTACATGACATTGACCCAGGCCTTATGATGCATGAAACGAGTCACCGGGACCTTCTCATAGATCTCTCCCTGAGCCGAATAGACTTCCACACGGCGCTTTTTCGTTTCGGAAGCCTCCTGCACCAGACGGGCGAGAGAAGTGATGTTGTGGGTGCCGAAAATGATGTCTACCTGAGGATATTTCTCAACGAGAGTCCTGACGACTTCCTCTTCCTGGGACATGCATCCGCCTACTCCGATCACGAGATCCGGTTTCTCTCTCTTGAGCTTCTTGAGGGCTCCGATCTCCCCGTATACCTTCTCTTCCGCATTCTGTCTGATCGCGCAGGTATTCAGCAGGATGACATCGGCATCTTCGTACTCTTCGCACGCTTTATAGCCCATAGCTTCCAGGATCCCGGCCATCGTCTCGGAATCCCGCTGATTGGCCTGGCAGCCGTGCGTACGGATATAATACTTCTTCCCTTTCCCGAATTCTTTCAAATCTTCAGGGAGGGAGAATTCTTCATTTTTTATCTCATTTCTATTTCTTCTGGCTGCCTCTTTCAGGTTCGGCAGGATGTAATCTTTTTTGTTCATGTTTCTATGATATAAATAAAAAAAACCAAGGTCAACCTTGGCTTTTTACTGTTCGATAGCTTCGCAAGGGCAAGTTCCAACGCAAGCACCGCAATCGACGCAGACATCTTCATCGCAGACTGCGAATCCTTCATCTCCGACCTTGATTGCTCCAGTTGGGCATACACCTTCACATGCTCCGCAACCTACACAAAGATCAGTATTTACTTTTACTGGCATTATTAAACTCCTCCTAACCGATACCATTATATCATCATTGTATTTTATTTTTGTAAAGAATTTTTGACCTGTATCCCTCTGCAGGTCAGCAGCGTCCCGAATACCGCCAGGACCATTGAGACGATCATCATCAGATTCGCCCCGGAAAGATCCAGGAGAAAGCCTCCGAGCAGTGAGGAAACGATCGATCCGACAGCCATAAAAGACGAAGAATAGGCCTGTCCCTTGATGCTGTCTTCCTCCTCGGTGATCGAATTGGTATAGTAGACGATCGCGATGCAGTAGATCCCGAAAGACGGCATCTGCAGCAGCTGGACGAGATAGAAAGAGATCACGCCCGGACATACGAGAGACAGAAAGGCCTTGAGGATGTAGAAGATCCCGGAGAAAACGAGCCATTTTCCGGCCGGCATCTTCTTCAGAAGTTTCCCGAACAGAAACATGGCCGGGATCTCGGCGATGCCTGATATCGCATGAGCGATCCCCATCTCGCTGCTTCCTCCCCCTTTCGTAAGAACGATCTGGTAGGCATAATTCACCAGCATCATCTGCGAGGCATATAACAGCGCTCCGGTGCCGATGAGGACGAGAAGAAAGGAAGGATACTTCTTTATGAAATCCCGTAAACCGATCGCCGGAACGTCCTGTTTCCCTCCTTCCGTCTTCTGGGATGGATAGAGAAGAAAGAGGATCTCCAGGATCAGGAAGAAGAAAAAGGAAGCCTGCGGGATGATGACCGTGCCCATACGGGCGATCAGTGTACCGACCGCAAAGGACATCAGGGCATAGGAGGCAGAACCGAAACTGCGGCTGAGACCGAAGTTCAGTTCCTGGCCGCTGTTGATTGACTCCGTACCTAAGGCATTGATGAACGGGATCATCATCTGCAGCACCATGACCGAGAGGCCGTAGACGATGCCGCAGTATACCTTTTCTGCCGATATTCCTTTCAGCACGATCAGCAGGATCATCAGGATCATAGCGGTCCCATCCTGAACAGACAGAAAGCATTTCAGCGCCGGAGCATCCTTCCTATCCGCATAGGAAGCCAGTTTTCCCTGAAGGAGTGCAGCACTGCCGTTTCCCAGAGCCAGAATGATCCCGATCAGGGAATTATCGAAACCTTCTTCCAGAAGATAGATCGAAGCACCGTTTAAAACGACCGCAAAATTGATCCAGAAGAAGGCATGTATCAGTCCGTAACGCAGGGTATCGTTCCGTTTCATGAGACCATTATAACGAAAAAGAGAGGACGTATCCTCTCTTATCGATCATCGTATCGCGATACCGAGATCCTTGAGCTGTCTCTCGTCTACCGTGTTTGGAGCTTCCGACATCAGGCAGGATGCACTGGCTGTCTTCGGGAAGGCAACGACATCGCGGATGTTGTCGGTATCTGTCAGGATCATCGTCAGTCTCTCGAGGCCGATACCTACACCGCAGTGTGGCGGAGTACCGTAATCGAAGGCTTCCAGGAAGAAACCGAATTTCGCTTTCGCCTCTTCCGGGGTGAGCTGCAGTGCCTCAAAGACTTTTGCCTGCAGCTGCGAATCGTGGATACGCACGGAACCGGAAAGCAGTTCATAGCCGTTGAGAACTAAGTCATAGGCTCTCGAGTAGCAGTTGGCCTTGTCGGTCAGCAGTTTGTCGACATCTTCCGCCTTCGGGGAAGTGAACGGATGATGAGCGGCCACATAGCGGTTCTCTTCTTCCGACCATTCGTACATCGGGAATTCCGTGATCCAGGCAAAGCAGTACTTGTTCGGATCGATGAGACCGAGCTGTTTGCCGAGCTTGACACGTAAAGCACCTAAAGCCGGTTCGACGATCTTCTTCTGATCGGCGATGATGAAGACGATATCGCCGTTATCCAGCTGGAGAAGATCCTTCAGCCCTGCCTTCTCTTCATCCTTGAGCGCATTGTTCAGGGAACCGGAGAAAGCATCTTTGTCGTATTTGAGATAAGCCAGGGCTTTCGCCTTGTAGATCTTGACGAATTCCTGGAGCTTATCGAGTTCTTTTCTCGAGAAGGAAGCTGCTGCATTCTTGAATACCAGAGCCTTGATGACGCCCTTGTTTTCAAGAGTATTGCGGAATACCGCAAATTCGCTGTCCTTGAAATAATCCGAAAGATCGATCATCTCATTTCCGAAACGGATATCCGGTTTATCGGAACCGTATTTGGCCATAGCTTCGACATAAGGGATCCTCGGGAAGGAAAGATCTTCTACACCCTTGATCTCCTTGAATACGGCTCTCATGACCTTTTCGACTTCCGCAAAGATATCTTCTTCATCCGCAAAGGACATCTCGATATCGATCTGCGTGAATTCCGGCTGACGGTCAGCACGGAGGTCTTCATCACGGAAACAGCGGGCGATCTGGAAATAACGGTCCATACCGCCGATCATCAGAAGCTGCTTGTAGATCTGCGGAGACTGCGGCAGAGCGTAGAAGTTGCCGTGGAAGATACGGGACGGTACGAGGTAGTCTCTCGCGCCTTCCGGTGTGGATTTGGACAGGATCGGTGTCTCTACTTCGACGAAATCATCTTCGTGGAGCACTCTCCGGACGATCGTATTGATGCGGTCTCTGACGATGAGACGGTCCTTGATCGGATTGCGGCGGATATCGAGATAACGGTATTTGAGACGGGTATCTTCCAGCGCATCGGTCTCATCGGCGATGATGATCGGTGTCGTCTTGGCTGCCGATAATACTTTGACGCTCTCTGCCTTCACTTCGATCTCGCCGGTAGGAAGCTTCGGATTCGGTACATCTTTGAGAGCTACCGTTCCCTCTACTTCGAGCACGTATTCGTTACGGACATCCTTTACGAGGTCTGCATGGCTCTCATCGAAAGTGATCTGCGTGATGCCGTAGCGGTCTCTCAGATCGATAAATACGATGGATCCCAGATTTCTTCTCCGGGCGACCCATCCGCACAGTTTCACATGTTTTCCGCAGTCTTCCTTGCGCAGCTGACCGCAGGTATGATCTCTATTCATATTCTTCCTCCATCAGTTTATCGAGCTCGTCGATGAGCTCATCTGTCTTTACCACATACTGTTTCCGGTTCCGGTTGTCTTTGAGGGAAACGGAGTTTTCCTTCACTTCATCTTCTCCGATGATGAGACTGAACTTCGCATTGAAACGGTCTGAAGACTTGAACTGGGCCTTCATCGAACGTTCATAGACATTGAGTTCCGTCTTATAGGAATTGTTTCGAAGCAGTGAAGCGACTCTCAGAGCGTATTCGGAACCCTTGGTCATATCGATGACATAGACGTCCGTATCCCGTTTGTATTCTTCAAAGATGCCTTCTGCTTCGGCAAGGATCAGCAGACGTTCCACGCCGATCGCAAAGCCGATACCGGAGAGTTCCGGTCCGCCCATGGAAGAGACGAGGTTGTCATAGCGTCCGCCGCCGAAGATCGTCGCCTGAGAACCGGACTGTTCATTCGTCGATACGACTTCGAATACGGTATCCGTATAGTAATCAAGGCCTCTGACGAGCTTGTCATCGACTTCATACGGGATCTCCAGTGCATCGAGATAGGCCAGGACCTTCTTGAAATATTCCGAGGATTCCGGAGTGAGGAATTCTCTCATCTTCGGAGCATTCTTTACGGCTTCATTGTCATGATCGATTTTGCAGTCGAGGATACGCAGAGGATTCTTGTGCAGTCTCTGCTGGCAGTCATAGCACAATTCTTCGCTGTGAGGCTCAAAATAAGCTTCTAAAGCGTTCTTATAGTTGACTCTCGATGCAGCATCTCCCAGTGTATTGACCAGTACCTTGATGCCTTTGATGCCTAAGGTACGGATAAAGAAGTATCCTAAAGCGATGGTCTCGGCATCGATCAGCGGAGACTTGTTGCCGATATTCTCGACACCCATCTGGGTAAACTGTCTCTGGCGTCCCTTCTGCGGCCGTTCATGACGGAACATCTCTTCGATATATCCGAGCTTGACCGGCAGTTCCTGACTTCCGTACATCTTGTTTTCAACGAACGAACGGATGATCCCGGCCGTTCCTTCCGGACGCAGCGTCAGGGAATCTTTCTCGTTCATCGAGAATGTATACATCTCTTTGGAGACCATATCGGATGTCTCATTTTCCTTCTGGAATACCCCGGTATTCTCAAAGACCGGTGTCTTCATCTCCCGATAACCGTAGAGATCGAGAAAATGACGGAACAGTGTCTCGACACGGTCGAATTTCGGATAATCCTCAGGGAGGATATCGTAAGTTCCTTTGATCTTCTGCAGCATGTTTCCCTCCTGTAAAAAAGAAAACGTCCTGTCTAAGGACGTTGTTAACGCGGTACCACCTTAGTTCAGGGTTTCCCCTGCCCTTTTTCCATAACGCAGAACTGCGGTCCATCTTTGCAATGGACATCTCTTGAGAAATCGTCCCTTCCGTTCCTTCACCGGGTCTTTCACCTTTCACCCGTCGCTTTGGATCCGTTCACGGAATTCTTTTTCCCGTAGATATAAACAATACTAACACTATTTAATGGCTCTTTCAACGTCAAGAACGGAGTTGATCTTCCGCAGGTTGGCCATGATGGTCTCCAGATGTTCCCGGCTGTTCACCATGATGGTGATCATCGCCGTTGCGGTGAGGTCATCTTTATTGACGCCGACATTGACCGCCATGATATTGGCTTTATACTGAGCGATCGAAGTGGCCATATCGGTAAGCAGATAGCTGCGGTCCTTGGCCAGGATCTTGATCCTCGTTTCATATTTGGTCTCCGAAGAGACTTCCTCATCCCAGTAGACATCGATGAGACGTGCCTTGTCCTTGAGGACGTTCGGACAGTCGGCCCGGTGGACCTTGATGCCCTGTCCCTTCGAGACAAAGCCCTTGATGTCATCTCCGTACACCGGCATGCAGCAAGGCGCCAGCTTGATCTTCATCGAAGCGATGCCCGGTACATAGACACCGGTCTTGGAGATATGTTCCCGTTTCTTCGATACTTTCTGACCGATGAGATTCAGATAATCGGAATCGACTTCCCGCTTGGAAGACTTGACGAGACGCTCGATGACGCTCTGCGCCGTGATCGAACGCATGGCGATGCCGTACATCAGATCAGCATAAGTCGAGATCTGCAGCGAGGAATAGATCTTTTCGAATTTGTCTTTATTGAAATATTCATCCAGAGAGATGTTTCTGCGTTTCATCTCTTCCTTAAGGACATCTTCTCCCTGCTTGATGAATTCTTCCTTCTTCTCCGCATCTCTCTTCTGGAAGTAGGCGCGGATCTTGTTGCGGGCATTGGACGTCTTGACGATCTTCAGCCAGTCTTCAGATGGAGTAGAATTCTTGTTGGTCTTGAGCTCGACGACATCACCGGTCTTCAATGGTGTATTCAGCGGCACCAGAACACCGTTGACGAGCGCACCTACGGTCTGATGACCGACTTCCGTATGGATGCGGTAGGCAAAATCGATCGGGTTGGAACCCGCCACGAGGTCGATGACTCTTCCCTTCGGCGTCATGACATAGACGTTCGCATTGAAGACATCGTTCGTGATGTCCTTCATATAATCGGAAGCGGACTTGTCGTCCTGACCGGATTCAAAGGCCGAGAGCCATTCCAGTTCCTTGACGACATCTTTGCTCTTTCTCGTCGTGCCTTCCTTATAGGACCAGTGGGCAGCGATACCGTGTTCGGCGATGCGGTCCATCTCTTCCGTACGGATCTGCACTTCATAGATCCTTCCGTCATCTCCGACGATCGTCGTATGCAGAGACTGATACATGTTCGCCTTCGGCATGGCGATATAGTCCTTGAGTCTTCCCGGGATCGGCCGGTAGGTCGCATGGATATAGCCCAGCACTTCATAGCAGTTGAGTTCGGTCTGCGTCACGATACGGAGTGCCAGCAGATCGAGGATCTCATCGAAGCGCTTGTTTTTGGTGACCATCTTCTTATTGATGGAATAGAGATGCTTGGAACGTCCGAAGATACGGAATTTGATACCGTGTTCTTCCAGGACCTTGGAGATCTCTCCGATCATACGGGATACTGCTTCATCCCGTTCCGCTTTCTTGTTTTCGACGAGTCTCGCGATCTCGTGGTATTTATCCGGATCGAGATAATAGAAAGACAGGTCTTCCAGTTCGTTCTTGATCTCGGCGATACCCAGACGGTGTGCGATCGGCGCATAGACTTCCAGTGTCTCCTTGGCGATCCTCTTCTGTTTCTCCACCGGCTGGAACTGCAGCGTACGCATATTGTGCAGACGGTCGACCAGCTTGACGAGAATGACCCGGACATCCTTGGCCATCGCAATGAAGATCTTGCGGTGGTTGGCTGCCAGATATTCCTTCTCATCCTTAAATTTCAGGTTGCCGATCTTGGTGACTGCTTCGACGATGTTGTAGGTCTCTTCATCGAAGTTCTCGATGAATTCCTCTTTCGTCACACCGCAGTCTTCCAGGGTGTCATGCAGGAGTCCGGCCGCAACGGTCTTCGGATCCGCATGGAGTTTCGCCAGTTCATAAGCTACTGCCAAAAGATGCACGAAATACGGTTCGCCGGAGAGACGGACCTGACCTGCGTGCTTGCCTTCCGCATAATCGTATGCTTTGTGAATGAACGCGAGCGATTCCTCGTTCTTGATATAGGAATCGATCGCATCAAACAGCATCTCTTTTGTCAGTGCTTTCTGTTTCATCGTTCTTTAAAGAGAAAATCGAAGAGAATTCTTCGATTTAGTATTTCATCAG
>JAZPYW010000048.1:0-9056 GCA_045544415.1 Erysipelotrichaceae bacterium | reverse complement strand
AAGAGATGATCGAGATCGTAAGGCCGAAGCTTCCTGTTCACCTTCAGCAGTATACAGAACAGCTCATTGCCGGATGGTGCGATCCGATCGAGATCGTCGACGGGATGGATGAAGTCGTAGAGGAACTGAAAAAGAAGGGATATCGTATCTATCTTCTCTCCAATGCCAGTGTGATGCAGAAGAAGTACTGGAAGAGAGTCGAATGTTCGAAATACTTTGATGCGACTGTTGTCTCATCCTTTGAGAAAGTGATGAAGCCGGATAAGAGGATCTATGAGATCCTGCTGGAAAGATACGGCCTGAAGGCAGAAGAATGTCTCTTCATCGATGACCGGAAGGTCAATCTCGATGCGGCAGAAGAAGTGGGATTCTCGGTATATCTCTTTGACGGGAATGCCGGAAAACTAAGGGACTATCTGAAAGGTGAAGATATCCTCTGACAGATGCACAAGCATCTGTTTTTCTTTTATAATAAAGAAGGAAAAAAGAGGTACATATCATATGACACAGCACGAGATCACGGAAGTTCATCCGCTGCTGGATGACAATGGACATCTGATAGAGACAGGCTATGCGAAAAGACTCTACCCGGTCTATGACCGGAAAAAGATAAAGGCCAATTCCCTGAGGATCAAGGAATGGGACTATTACCTCGTCTACAATAAAGACTATGCGGTAGCGCTGACGGTTGATGATAATTCCTACATGGCCCTCGATTCGATCTCGCTGATCGATTTCCGTATCCCCTGGGAACATACCAATTCCCCGATGAAGTTCATGACTCTGGGAAAGAGGAATTTCTCTTCTTCATCCCTGCAGGGAGATGTCAAAGGAGAAGGAAAGAACTACTCGATCTCTTTTGAGAAAAGAGAAGGAAAGAGGATACTGAAGTTCTTCATGAAGGACTTTGAGAAGGGAAAGGATATCGAGGGAGAGATCACCTTGAGAGATGATAATGAAGAATCCATGGTGATCGTGACTCCATATAAAGAAAGCAAAGTACACTTCTACTACAATCAGAAGATCAACTGTATGCCGGCAGAAGGTATCGTCCGCTATGACGGAAAGGAATATGTCTTCGATGCGGAAGATTCCTTCGGGACCCTGGACTGGGGAAGAGGAGTGTGGACCTATAAGAATACCTGGTATTGGGGCAGTGCTTCCGGAAAAGTAGGAGAGGACCGTTTCGGGTTCAATATCGGCTACGGTTTCGGAGATACCTCTAAAGCCAGCGAGAATATGCTGTTCTGGAACGGGAAGGCGCATAAGCTGTCGAGGGTAAGCTTTCAGATCCCGATGAAGGATGGGAAAGATGACTATATGTCTCCGTGGACCTTCACGTCGGATGACGGAAGATTCGAGATGGATTTCCTGCCTGTGCTGGATCGTGCTTCCAATACGGATTTCATCGTATTGGGTTCCAATCAGCATCAGGTATTCGGGAAGTTCAGCGGGAAGGCTATTCTGGATGACGGTACGGTGATCGAGATAAAAGACTTTATGGGCTTTGCGGAAAAAGTCATGAATAAATGGTAAGGAGCAGATATGACAGAACGAGAAAAGAGACATGATCAGAGGATCAGAGAGTATGGAGGAGAATATACCGTACTCCTGAAGAAAGACGGACGCTTTCCTTTAGAGAGACCGGGAAAGATCGCTCTGTACGGAAGCGGTGCGGAATTTACGGTATTCGGCGGTACGGGTTCGGGAGAAAGCGTATCGAGAAATTATAAGAATGTCCGTCAGGGACTGGAAGAAGACGGATTTACGGTCACGACTTCCTACTGGCTGAAACGCTATGCGGATGTACGGAAGAAGGAAGAAGAAGACTTCCGGAATGCGATCCGTCAGGAAGCGAAGGAGACACATCAGATGGCTCTTCTTCTGGCAATGGGAAGAGCGATGCCGGAACCGGAATATGAGTTCGATATCGACGGAGACGGAGATACGGCTATCTATGTGCTGGCGAGAAACAGCGGCGAAGGAAGCGACCGGAACGACGTACCGGGAGATATCCGCTTGTCGGAGACCGAGATCCGGGATATCCGCACCTGCTCGGAAAAGTATGAGAACTTCATGCTGGTGCTCAATATCGGCGGTGTCATCGATCTGACTCCGGTCAAAGACGTTCAGAATATCCTGATCCTTTCCCAGTTAGGCACGCAGACCGGAACGATACTGGCTGATATCCTTCTGGGAAGAAGCGTTCCATCCGGAAAGCTGACGACGACCTGGGCTCCGTATAAAAAGTACTGCCATCGCGGAGATTTTGAAGAGACCAACGATTCCCGTTACCGTGAGGGAGTCTTCGTCGGATACCGCTATTTTGATTCCTTCGATGTCGAACCGCTCTATCCGTTTGGATACGGACTTTCCTATACGGAATTCGAGATCGGAAAGACAGAAGTATCCGTACAGGGAAAACAGGCAGATGTAAAGATATCTGTAAAGAATACAGGAGAATATAAAGGAAAAGAGATCGTACAGGTCTATGTATCCAAACCTCAGGGAAAGGACGTTCCGGTAAAGGAACTGATTGCTTATGCGAAGACGAAGGAACTGCTTCCGGGAGAGGAAGAAGAACTGGATGTCTGTATCGATCTGAGAGAACTGGAATCCTATGATGAAGGATCTTCAGCGATGAAGGTTCATGCCGGAGACCATATCCTCTATGTCGGGAAGAACAGTAAAGATGCCGATGCGGCAGCTGTCTTCCATCTGGGGAAAGATGTTCTGACCGGTATCTGCAAGAGACTCTTTGAAAGACCGAATATCGTCGAGATCGAAAGAGAAAAATGGGACAGAGAAGTTCCGGAAGGTCTTCCTTGTTTCGAACTGAATGAGAGGAATTTCTCGATAAGAGAACTCTATACACCGGATGAGACAGTAGAAGATACCGTCAGGAACATGAGCGATGAAGAGCTCTGTCTGATGGAACTGGGGACTTTCAATAAGGGCAATATCCTGATCACGATGATCGGCAGTTCTTCTGCGACCGTAGCCGGTGCAGCCGGTGAGACCTGCAGGGAATTCCGCAATAAAGGTATCGAGTCATTAGTCATGGCGGATGGTCCGGCAGGAATACGTATCTCCAATCACTTCTTCCGCAATGAAGAGGGAGCTCATTCTATGGAGCCGGCGTTACTGCCGACGATGCAGCCGTTCCTTCCGAAACCGCTGAAAGTATTGATGAAGGCCTTAAAGAAGAGACCGAAGAAAGAAGACCCGGTCTATGAAGTATATCCTTCTTCCATCCCTATTGCGACAGCTATCGCTCAGAGCTGGAATGAAGAAGTTGCCGGAGTATGCGGAGATGTCGTCGGAGAAGATATGGAAGAATACAATATCGATCTCTGGCTGGCACCGGGTATGAATATCCACAGAGATATCCGCTGCGGACGGAACTTTGAATACTATTCAGAAGATCCGTATCTGTCCGGAAAGACGGCAGCTGCAATCATAAGAGGTGTACAGGCTCATAAAGGAAAAGGCTGTACTCCGAAACATTTCACCGCTAATAACCAGGAATACAACCGTATGTATGCGAATGCCGTAGTCACGGAACGGACGATGAGAGAGATCTATCTGAAGGGATTCCGCATCTGTATCGAAGAGTCGGATCCTAAGGCGTTAATGACCTCCTACAACCTCTTAAACGGCCTCCATACGGCAGAATTCAGGACACTGATAGAAGGATATCTCCGGAGAGAATGCGGCTTCAAGGGCCTCGTAATGACCGATTGGATCATTTCGGCAATGGGCTCTGCACCGGGTTCCGATTACCGCTGTCCGGTCCCTGAAGAAGTGGCCAAGGCCGGAGGTGATCTCTTCATGCCGGGAGGTATCGGCGATTATAAGAGACTGCTGAATGCCGTGAAGAACGATGCGTCCTTACGGGGACAGATGGAAAAGAATGTCTCCCGTACGCTGCGCATGATAAAAGAGTTAAAGGGCTGATATGAGACCGAAGGATATCGAAGACATCAGAAGCGAACTGGAAGACTACTATGGCACAGCCATGGTGAACGGTTTTCCGATGGCGATGACGGATCTCTCAGACCTGGAGAATAAGTCTGAAGAAGAACTTAGAGAACTGGCGGAAGAACTGGGTATCGATCGATAAGACAGAGGAATAAGAGGCAGAGATGTCTCTTTTCTCGTACTCTACGTTCCGTTTGGATACTTTTCCCATACACATTCCTATAATGAAGGTGCGAGGTGAGAGAATGGATCAGATCAGAATAGGGAAATTCATTGCGGAAAGAAGAAAAGAAAAGGGAATGACCCAGGCAGAACTGGCCGATAAGATCGGTGTCACCGACAGAGCCGTATCCAAATGGGAGAACGGCAGAGGTCTGCCGGATTACACATATGTCAAGACGCTCTGTGAAGAACTGGGCATCACTTTCGATGAATTCATCTCCGGTGAGAAAGCATCCGCAGACACAGAAGAGACTCATCAGAAGAACCTTGAGGGAGTATACAAGCTCTTTGATAAGGTCCGCAGAAAAAACAATAAATATATGGTCATCGCCGGGGTGATCGGACTGGTCATCCTGCTTGCGGGAACAGCCTTTGCGATCGATGCCGTCCGAATGATCCACAATCGTCCGGTACTGTTCTCCGACTGGGGGACCGGCTATGTCCCTTCGATCAATCTGGAGAAAGAGAAGATCGATATTGCGATCCGGGACTATTGTCTGAACGAATATGATCAGTACAAAAACAGAGAAGGATACACCGATGAAAAGACCTTTGTGGAAATAAAGACATTCAAGACGGAAGGGAAAGAAAAAGACTATTATGCTTATACCTGGGTCCTTCTGGAAAGCTTCGGCATCAAGGACGGAGAGATCAGTGTCGTTTCCGGTTATTCTATTCCTCACCGGTTTACGGTTTCCCGGACAGAGAACGGAGAATATGAAGTGATCGGATCCGAGATCCCGAGAGACGGTTCCTATTATGAATCTTCCCTGAAAGAACTCTTTCCTCGGGATGTCCTCCGGGAAATGAATGAATTTGAACAGAACGGTTCCATCCATAGGATGAAAATGAGGATCGATGAACAGAGAGACCGCTGGTTTCAGGAACGAAAAGATAACTGATCATCTCTGATCAGTTTATCCCAATATCATTGAATCATTGAGATCTCCGGACTTATTGAAGAGTTCCAGGAGATCTTTTACGGTAAGTTTCTTTTTGTCTTCACCCGATACATCGAGGATGATCTTTCCTTCATTCATCATGATCAGACGGTTGCCGCAGCGCAAGGCATCTTTCATATTGTGGGTGACCATGAAGGTGGTAAGATGATGTGCTTCAACGAGTTCTACGGTGAGATCGAGGACGATCTGAGCCGTCTTCGGATCGAGGGCAGCCGTATGTTCATCGAGGAGAAGGAGCTTCGGTTTCTTCAATGTGGCCATCAGTAATGTGAGCGCCTGTCTCTGTCCTCCGGATAAGAGTCCTGCCTTGGTGGTAAGACGATCTTCGAGTCCCAGATTGAGGACTTTCAACTGTTCCCGATAGAAGTCTCTTTCTTCTTTGGCGATCTGCCAGCGCAGGCCTCTTTTCTGTCCTCTCCGATTGGCTAAGGCGAGATTCTCTTCGATCTGCATATTGGCAGCCGTACCCATCATCGGATCCTGGAAGACTCTTCCGAGGAACTGAGCTCTCTTTTCTTCCGGCATGTGGCTTACTTCGATGCCGTCCAGCTTGATGGAACCGGAATCGATGAACCAAGTACCGGCGATCGCATTCAGAAGTGTCGATTTTCCGGCACCGTTGCCGCCGATGACGGTAACAAAATCTCCGTCATTCAAGGTGAGAGATACGCCGCTGAGGGCCCGTTTCTCATTGATGGAATCCGGATTGAAGGTCTTAAATACGTCATTGATTTCCAGCATGTTTCTTCTCCTTCTTCCGGTGGGAAAGATTCGGGATGGCCAGGAATACTGCGACGAGTATGGCCGTAAAGAGTTTCATATCATTCGTAGGCAGTTTCAGCCAGAGGACGATACCGATGGCGATATAGTAGAGGATGCCTCCGAATACGGCAGAACCCAGAGATACGGCGAAGTTGACTTCTTTCTTTGAAACAGCTTCTACGAGGACACTGCCGATGATGATGGCCGCCAGTCCGATGACGATGGCGCCTCTTCCCAGGGAGACATCCGCAAAGCCCTGATACTGAGCCAAGAGCCCGCCGCTGATGGCGACGATCCCGTTGGAAAGGGATAAGGCGATGAGTTTCATCGCATTGACATCGATGCCCTGAGCCTTGGCCATCTGCGGGTTGTTGCCGGTAGCGCGGATCGCCGAACCGGTCTCTGTTCCGAAGAACCAGTAGAGGATGGCAATCAGCAGGAGGGCAACGATCAGGGATACCAGGATCGCATGACCTGTGTTTCTCAAGGAGAGAAGCAGGGTATAGTCATTGACGCTGATGGCCTGATTGGCTTTATTGCCGAGGATGTGCAGGTTGATGGAATATAAGGCGATCTGAGTCAGGATCCCGGAGAGGATCGGAGCGATCTTCAGTTTCGTGTGCAGGAAACCGGTGACCAGTCCGGCCAGACAGCCGCATAAGAAAGCGATGAGTATCGAAACGACAGCCGGAAGGCCCTTCATGATCAGGATGACCGTGACGGCAGCTCCGGTAGAAAGACTTCCGTCGACGGTAAGATCGGAGAAGTCCAATAGTTTATAGGAAATGTAAAGACCAAGCGCCATGATCCCCCAGATCATTCCCTGGGCGACATTGCCCGGGAAGGCCCGGAAGAGAGAGGCGGCGGATAGAGCGTAATGGATCGTCATGATCAGTTGATGCTTTCGTAGTCAGATGGAACGGTGACATTGAATTTGGCACAGAGTTCCGGATTGAACTTCTTGGCGGTCTTGGTGACTTCTTCGACTTTCATCGAGGCAGGATCCTTTCCGTTGACCAGGATGTCGTAAGCCATCTCACCGGCACGGTAGCCGATATCGTAGTAGGCGATAGAGATCGTTACACAGCCGATCTTGGCACAGAGGCCTTCTTCTCCGGCGACGACCGGCTTGGAGAACTGGTCGGCAGAAGCGTAGGATGCAGCAGTATTGTCTGTAGGAACGTAGACGACGTCAGCCCATTCACAGGCAGCTGCAGCTACCTGAGCGATATCGTTGCTGTCGGCGAAAGTGAAACGCTGTGTCTCCAGACCTTTGGTATTGAGGAGCTTTTCGATCTCATCTGCCTGGAAGACGGAATTGGCTTCGGCAGAACAGAAGAAGATACCGACTTTCTTCGCTTCCGGGAAGATATCCGTGATCTGGTCAGCCTGCTGATCTAACGGTGCTAAATCGCTGGTTCCGGTGACATTGATACCGGTCGTACCGTTCCAGTCCTTCATGCCTAGAGCGACTTTGAAGGCAGTGACCGCAGTAGCTGCGATCGGGATATCGGCTGTAGCAGTAGAAGAAGCCTGTAAAGATGGAGTAGCGACCGCAAAGATGAGATCGACTCCGTCATTGACGAACTGATTGGCGATGATGCCGCAGTTGTTCGCATCACCGGAAGCGTTCTGTTCATCGAAAGAGACCCGGTCTCCTAAGAGATCTTTCAGGGCATCTTCAAAACCCTGCTGAGAAGCTCCTAAAGCTTCATGTTGAACGAGCTGCAGGACACCTATACGGAAATTCTTTTCTGCAGGATCTTCCGCAGGTTCATCAGAAGCACCGGAACATCCTGCGATCAGGAACAGTACCAGTACGAGTGCAAGTAATTTTTTCATGGTCTTCATAATCATTCTCCCTTTTGTAAAAAAACGCCCTTTGTTTCCAAAGGACGTGCTTACCGTGTTACCACCTTTATTCATCAGAACATTACTGTTCTGACCTCACAGACCACCATCATGGTCCTGCACGTTAACGGGTGCACCCGGGACATCCTACTTCATTCAGACATCCGGCTCAGTGATGTATTTCACAGTCTTCCTCATTGCCGTTTTCACCACCCACGGCTTCTCTCTATGATTCCCGCTGCTACTTCTTCACTTCTCTGCTTTTGGGATGATTTCATTGTAAGGGCATAATTAAGTAAAGTCAATCATATTTCTGTAATTTCTTACAAATATTTCTGAAACTATTTACATAGTAGAGATAAAGAAAATGCCCTTTCGGACATTGACTTTCTAATGGCCTCCTCGGGGCGACTCGAACGCTCGACCGTACGCTTAGAAGGCGTATGCTCTATCCAGCTGAGCTACGAGGAGATTGATAGTACATCTACTTTACCATTAGTTTCTGAAAAATGCAAATATTTAATAGCCGATATTTTTCTTTACTGTATGCAGCAGTTCTTTCCCCTCAGAATGATTCTTCAGATTCGTATAGATGACGTTGAAGACTCTTTCGAAGTGGATCGGATTTTTGGTCCTGCCGGAGATATGAGGGGTGATGATGACACGGTCGATATCCCAGAGCGGATGATCTTTCGGCAACGGTTCGGGATCCGTGACATCCAGGAAGACAAAGGAGAAGTGTCCTTCATCCAGTTTCTTCAATAACGCTTCGGTATCGATCGCTGTACCTCTTCCGACATTGAGAAGAATGGCATCTTTCCTGCAGAGAGACAGTTTCTTTTCGTCCATGAAATGAACGGTATCCGGAGTCTCCGGCAGCGATAAAGCGATGACGTCCATATCCGGAAGGACCTCTTCGATCTCTTCGCTCGTATAGCACTCTTTCACGAAGTCCGGCCTTTCCTTCTTTGTCCTCGTGATCCCGTAGCATTCTGCCCCTAAGGCACTCATCTGTTTCAGGAAGGCGCTGCCGATAGCACCCATGCCGACTGATAATACCTTCAGAGAAGATACGCTTCTCTCGTTTCCTCTGGCCTCCCATTCATGAAGAGACTGGGCTTTGAGATATAACGGAAGGGAACGGGTCGCCATCAGCACTTCTGCTGTCAGGAACTCGCCGATCCCCGGACCGAAGGCTCCGTAGGCATTGGAAAGGACGATATCTTCCGGAAAGTCGGATCGTAGCCATGTCGTTCTGTGAGCCAAGGAGGTGATCAT
>JAZPYW010000047.1:0-14726 GCA_045544415.1 Erysipelotrichaceae bacterium | reverse complement strand
CATCTGTTCCACACCGAGTCTCGTCGTATTGATGGCCTGACGGATGCAGGTGATCTCATACTCGTCCTTGATCATGCGCAGTCCGGTCAGGATCGGATAGAGGTCTTTGACAGTCAGAGAAGGATAGCGGTCCTGCAATCTCTTGACGTATCTCATTGCCGGACTGTCTTCCTGTTCGGCATCATAGCGCCAGAGATCGCAGTATACCCGGAAGGATGCGTCACCGCGGAAACGGTTGTAGAGACCGGCAGTAAAGGAATCGACCTCGCTGTAATCGCGGATGATCTCGACATCCGAAACAGCCTTGGCTTCTTCCGCAGACATCCTGCCTCCGACCCATCTCGCCATCGTCTCATCATACGGCATGATGAAGAGATATTCTCTGGTGACACCGCCGCTCTTCTGCAGCATCAGCGCCATCTCTTCCTTTTCAAGACCGGTCAGATAATAGAAATTCCGGTTGACGGTAAACGGATAAGCTTCATCTTCCGAACGCATCGGCGCCTTTCCGGAAAACAGCACAGCGATCGAGTTGTCGCTCATCGCCTTCAATACTTTTTCTCTTCTCTTAGAATAGAGATTCATTGTCTTTAACCTCCTGATCCCTGTAGGATACTCTGATCATTTCTTCATTATTGACACAGTCATCCACCAGGGCCTGATAATCAAATCTGTTTTCATAATAGAGACACTTGTCTTCTTTCGGTTTGATGACGGAATTGGTCGGATCGAAGATCGTACAGCAGTCTTCAAACGGAAGGATGGATGTCTCATAGGTATCGATCTTACGGGCGATATCGATGATCTCCAGCTTGTCCAGCATGCATAACGGACGGAAGATCAGCGTATCGGACACTTTTCCGATGACCGTCATACTTTCCGGAGTCTGGGACGCGACCTGACCGACGCTCTCGCCGTTGGTGATGGAGAGGATGCCTCTCTTCTTGGCGATCTGATCGGCGATACGGTACATCATTCTTCTCATGATGGTGATCGCATAGGAATGATCACAGTATTTATATACAGCCAGCTGCAGATCGGTGAACGGGATCATGTGGATGATCACATCTTCCTGATAGACCGACAGTTTTCTGGCCAGTTCGACGACTTTTTCCTTTGCCTGGGCACTCGTATACGGTTCAGAGGCAAAATGGATCGCTTCGATCTTCAGACCTCTCTTCATCGCAAAGAAACCGGCCACCGGAGAATCGATACCTCCCGACAGCATCAGCAGACTTCTTCCGTTGATCCCGGTCGGATATCCTCCATAGCCTCTCACCTTCTCATCCATGATGTAGGCAGCATCCTTCTCTACGACGATATAGATCATCAGTTCCGGTTCATGGACATCGACTTTCAGATCCGTATTCTGCAGGATGATCGTCGCTACCGAACGGTTGATGTCATCAGAATGAAGCGGATAGGATTTATCGCTGCGGCGTGCCTTGATCTTGAAGGTCTTCACGTCGTGCTTTTTCGCTAATGTAAGTGCGGTATTGCGGATATCTTCGATACCCGTAGGACAGATGACGGCACCGGAGAAATAGCTGTAGCCGAAGACTTCCTTGAGTTCTCTTTTGATCGCTTCGTAGTCTTCGCCGTTGAGCTTGATATAGAGTCCGTCATGAAGCGTCTTATACGCAAGAGCCGGATGATCGGCCAGACGTTTTTTGATGTTGTCCGTCAGTTTCTTCATGAAATCCCGGCGGTTCTTTCCTTTGGTAGTCAGTTCGCCATAGCGAACGATAATATGATCATACAGGAGTTTTTCCATACTTCCTGATCACCTCCCTGATAGTTTTGACAAAATATACGAGTTCTTCCCGGGTGTTCTCCTGATCGAAGGAGACCCGGATCACATAGTTTTCATCGGCTCCCAGGCTCCTCAGAGAACGGTTCGGTTCATTCTTCCGGGATCCGCAGGTCGATTTCGAGGATACCATGATCCCCTGTTTATTCAAGGCATTCAGCATCACTTCGCTCGGTACCGGTGTCGTGATACTGAGGAGTGTCGGGATATAGCGCTCCGGAAGGTTCACTTTCACCCCGTCGCTCTTTCCCAGTTCTTCGACGAGATAAGCGTGATAGTCTTCCATGAGTCCTTTCGTTTTTTCGTATTTCTCCAGCGCCAGACGCAGTGTCTTCGCCAGTACGATATTGGCCGGGGCATTCGAGGTGCCTCCCCTGATACCGTATTCCTGCTGGCCTCCCGAGATCAGCGGCAGCAGCGGGATGTGCTTGCGTCTCATCAGGACGCCGCTTCCCTTCAGTCCATGGATCTTATGGGCGGAGAAGGAAGCCATATCGACGTTCTTCAGGTCCAGATCGGTCTTTCCGATCGCCTGCGTGATGTCGGTATGAAAGTACGTGAACGGATGGGACTTCACCGTCTTTGCGATCGAAGCGATATCGTTGAGTGCTCCGATCTCATTATTGACAGCCATGATGGAAACAAGGAGTGTATCCTCTCTGATTTCCTTTTCGACCATGTCTGCGGTGATGATCCCGTTGACTGGTTCTATATAAGCGACTTCAAAGCCGAACGTTTCCTCCAGCTGGTGAAAGGCGTTCTCCAGAGAAGAATGTTCATAGGCCGATGTGATGAGATGTTTCTTGCGTTTTTCAGCCAGAGCCAGGCCTTTTACCGCCAGAGAATTGGCTTCCGATGCACCGGAAGTAAAGACGATATCATCTTTCGTGCAGCCGAGGTAGGAAGCGATCAGTTCGCGGGACCTTTCCTGCATATTATAAATAGCGACGCCTTCGTCATACAAAGCATCGCTATTGCAGTAACACTCATCGAGAAGCTTCTTATACGTAACGAGGACTTCCGGATCCAGGGAAGTAGTCGAAACGTTATCTAAGTAGATCCTCACGATACAGTCTCCAGGATCTTCTCATCCGCATTCTTCGGGAAGAGCGATTCCATGCAGGAGATCGCGATCGTCAGAGCTCTCGTATATTCTCCGTTCAGATAGGAGAATTCCGCCTTGGAGAGTTCTCTGTCGATCTCCGGATAGGTAGAACGGTATTTGTTGCCGAAAACGATCGCATTCTCGACCATGATCGCCATACCGACGACATTGTTGACGTTGTTGTAGAACTTGTAGATGAAATCGATCGCTTCATCGAGTGTCGCATTCAGCGTCTCGATATTCAGCGGGATCTCATTGAGAAGTCTCTTGATCTCGGCGATATATTCTCTGCCCTTGACCAGATCTTCCTTATAAGCACCGGCGATCGTCGGGATATGGTATTCCTTGACCTTCACTTCAACTTCATTGATGACGACCTGGAGCTTCATCAGCTGATTGATGGCTCTCTCTTCATCGGAATTGGATTTGTCGATGATGTTCTTATAGGAATTCAGGATCTTCTTATCATCTTCCGTCTGTTTCAGAAGGTCGTTTGCATCCTTCAGGATATCGGTAGTCGGCTTGAGATTGTTCAGCAGATCGGCACTGACTGCCTGCTGAGCGATCTTATACTTGGCCGTATTCTTCTGCTGTTCATCGAGCAGTCCGGTAAGATCGGAAAGGCCGAAACGTTCACGGTCATCCTTGTAGGCGACACGTACGTAGTTCTCCAGTCTCTCGAGTTCCGCAACGTTCTTCGTGATCGTATCCATCACTTCGCGGCATTCGAGGGCGGCTTTGTTCAGTTCATTGAAGTCATCGCCGATCTTCGTCAGGATCTCTTTGGAATCGCGGATGCGTTCCCGGACACCGTTGATATCGCCGTCAGCCAGCAGTTTCTGGTCTTCTTTGAGATTCTCATCCACTTTTGCCAGCTTCTCATCGATATTCAGATGTTCGATATACGTGCCTCTCTGACGTACGAGGGCATACTGTCTCTTCGTCTCATCCAGAAGGGTCGGCAGGACACCGCGAACATCCTTGATCAGATCCGGGATGGCATTCGTATTTTCCTTCAGTTCGCTAAGCAGTCTGCCGATCTCGTCGAGGTCGTCCTGAGCCTTTCCGTACTCATTCGCATACATCCATTCTTCACTGGAGGAGAAGAGTTCTTCTCCCTTCGTCAGTTTCTTTTCGAGGCCCGGATAAGCGATGGATAAGGCAGATGCCTTGTTCTGGATATTCAGCTTGATCTCGCGGTACTCTTCTTTCAGTTTACGGGAATAATCTCTCTGAGCTTCTTCCTTCTTGGAGAACTGTTCCAGGAAGGCGTCGATCGCTTTGACTTCCTCTTCACTGTCGGCAATGTTCTCGCTGACGATGTTGAGGGCTTCTCTGGCAGCGGAATATTTCCGGGAGGCGATCGCATCTTCTACCCCGTTCATGAGTTCCTGGATGGAGTCGATATGTTTCTGGGCTTCTTCATATTTCTTGTAGTATTCATCGACGGCCACGCTCATCTCTTCGTTGCGTTTGGCGATCGCTCTGGCCTTGTTCAGCTTAAATGCCAATGGCAGTGTCTTGATCGCATTGAAACGGACGTTGAGGTCGTCAACGGTCTTCTTCAGATTGTTTCTGCGGTTGTTTCTGACGAAAAAGTATATTAAAACTGCCAAAATGACTGCAAGTACGACGATGATATAGATAACTGTCTTTTTGTCCATAAGAAGCCTCCGAAATACATATTTATATTACTATTAACAAAGTGTTTTTTCAATTGACAGTACAAGGGTGATTTGGTATATTAAATGAGCGTTCAATTAGCAGCATGTAAAGTCGTGGAACGAGCGTCAGTACCGTGGGAGACAAGTAATCTCGCGCTAAGGATGAAAGTCGAATACTGACACACTTCATGATGATTTACACCTGAAGATTGCGCAGACAATTCAGGAGGAAAAAAGGAAATGTCAAGAAACACAGGACCGGTATGGCGTATCTCCAGACGTCTCGGCTTCTCCGTTCTGGAAACAGGCGAAGAACTGAACAAGAGAGCCTACATCCCGGGTCAGCACGGAAGTGCCACAAGAAAAGTCAAGAAATCCAACTATGGTCTTCAGAAAGATGAGAAACAGAAGATCAGACACATGTACGGATTAAGCGAGAAGCAGTTCTACAACACATATCTGAAAGCTTCCCGTATGTCCGGTGTTACAGGTACGAACCTGTTAGTCATGCTGGAATCCCGTCTGGACAACTTAGTATTCCGTATGGGATTTGCCAGAACGAGAAGAGCTGCCAGACAGCTGGTCAACCACGGACATGTTCTGGTCGACGGCAAGAAGGTAGATATCCCTTCCGCACAGGTCAAGCCGGGTTCCACGATCGAACTCAAGGACAACATGAAAAACAACGCTGCTGTCGTTGAAGCTATCGACGCAACTGTATCCTACAAGGATTTCGTCGAAGTCGACAAGGACAACCGCAAAGGCAAATACGTTCGCTTACCGGAGAGAAAAGAACTCAACCAGGAAGTCAACGAACTGCTCGTCATCGAATTCTACAACAGATAAAGATGAACTTAGGACTGACATCGTCAGTCCTTTTTTATGCGATAAAAAAGACCGGAGATCTCCGGTCTACACGACACCCTGTTTCTGAATGCGGGCAATGAGAGACGAGAGGAATATCCCCGCCTCTTTTTTTCTTTCACACAGATATGTTTTCAATCCGAGCTTTCGGGCAGCTTCGATATTCTTCACAGAATCATCGATGAACAGGCACTCCTCCGCCTTCAGCCCGTATTTCTCCAGAAAGGAAAGGAAACACTCCTCATCCGGTTTTGCGGTCCCTTCCAAACAGGAGAAGAAGGCGCCTTCCATCTTCTCATAGAACGGTTTCTTCCGGATCATCTCCATCTCCTGCGGATCGACATTTGAAAGCAGATAGACATGGAAATACGGTTTCAGCCGGTCGATATAGGAAGTCATCTCCTCGACTTCATAAAAATCATCGATCCAGCTGTCATCGAAGAGCCGTTCCGCTCTTTTACGGTCCTGCGGATGATCTTTCAGATAGACCTCCATGACTTCCTTCTTGGAGGCATAGATCCCGATATTCGCATCTGCCGCCGCTTTCGAAGACATGATGCGGAAAAAGACCGGCCAGTCCAGAGGACGGATCTTCCGCCGTCTCATATACCGGAAATGATGATGGCCCAGAAGGACCCCGTTCACATCGAATACGACATTTCTGATCATGATTCTATTATAAATGAAAACCGGATCACTCCGGTTTCTTTTCTCTTTTTTCCATCTCTTTGAGAAGGATATTCCGCACTTCCTGTACTGCAGTATCCAGGTCATCGTTGCAGACGATATAGTCGTAGATATCTTTCTGCTCCATTTCTCTCTCTGCTGTAGCGATCCTCTTCGCCAGAGTCTCCGGTGTTTCCGAATGCCTCCCCAGGATGCGGTTCTTGAGTTCTTCCATATCCGGCGGAGTGATGAAGACCGACACATACTTGCGTTTCTTCTTCATAATCTGCCTGGCACCCTGTACCTCGATCTCCAGCACGACATTGTTTCCTTTACGGATCTGTTTCTCCACGTAGGACTTCGGTGTTCCGTAGTAATTATCGACATACTCGGCATATTCCAGAAGTTCCCCATTCCTGATAGCTTCCTCGAAACGTTCCCTGCTGACGTAAAAATAATTGACGCCCTCTTTTTCTCCTTCTCTCGGTTTCCGGGTCGTCATCGATACGGACGGGACGAGTTTGAGGTCTTCCATAGGAAGCAGTTTCGACATGATGGTCCCCTTGCCGACACCGCTCGGTCCGCTGTAGATAATCAACATTCCTCTTTTCATGTTTCAATGATACCTCATATCTTCTATCTAGGCTATAATAAAAACATGGCTTTAGACGGCATTATTTTAAGTAAAGTGAAAGAAGATCTCGAAAAGAGTCTGCCGATACGGATCAACCGCATCTCCGAGACTTCCCGCACCGAGATCATCTTCAATGTCCACGCAAACGGCATCCGCAGAAATCTCGTGATGTCTTTTCACAGCGTATACAACCATATCTGTTTCTCGGATAAGAACTACGCCTCGTTCAAGGAACCGGGCAGTTTCATCATGGTGCTGCGGAAATACCTCCTCAACGGAGTCATACACAAGATCGAGCAGTTCCGCTACGACCGCTATCTCCTGATGCATATCCGGGCGAGAGATGACTTATATGACGAGAAAGAGTATCTGCTTTCCGTAGAACTCATGGGCAAGTATGCCAATCTCATTCTGGTCGATCAGAGCACCGGAAAGATCATCGATGCCCTGAAAAAGATCCCTCCGTACGAGAACGCCAAGCGGACGATCCTGGCAGGAGCGGTCTTTGAACTGCCGGATAAGCAGGACAAGAAAGACCCTTATTCCTTCCTGGATGTCGATCTTGAGGAATCTCTCGTCAAACAGGTACAGGGTTTCTCCAAACTGCTGGAGAAGGAGATCCGCCACCGTCTATTGACTCAGACCTATCCGGAGATCATCGAAGAGATCCGCAGGTCCGATAAGCTCTATCTCACGCCGAAAGGCTCTTCCTACGAGTTCCATGTCCTGCCTCTGACGCATATCTCCGATGAATACAAGGAGATGGATATCCAGGAAGCCTTCGATGAGATCTACTTCCAGGACGAAGAGAAGGAACGCATCAAGACCATCTCCGACGACCTCTTCAAGATCGTCCGGCGTCAGGTCAAGCATTTCTCTTCCAAGGCCGTCAAACTGGAAGAATCCCTGAATGAAGCCCTCAATCTCGACGGTGACCGGACCAGAGGAGAACTGCTGTTCATGGAGGAGGATCTCGAAAAGAAAGGTCTCACAAAGAAGACCGTAACGGACTATGAAGGAAACGAGATCGAGATCAAGCTCGATCCAAAGCTCTCCATCAAGGAGAATGCCAACAAATACTTCCAGATCTATCAGAAGAAGAGAAAAGGAAAGGCATATATCGAGGAACAGCTCGAACTCTCGCGCAATTCCCTGACATATTTCGAAGCGCTCATGCAGCAATTGGATATCGCCAACTATCAGGACGCTCTGGATATCAAGGAAGAACTGATACGCTATGGCTATATCCGGGAAAAGAAATACGGAAAACAGAAAAAGAAAAAGAAGATCAATCTGTATGAGATACGGATCGATGATCACATCATCCGTTTCGGCAAAAACAACATCCAGAATGACTTCCTCACTTTTGATTATGCCAGAGGCAATTATATGTGGTTCCACGCGAAGGACTACCACGGTTCCCATGTGGTGATCGACACTCCCGAACCGGACGAGAAACTCATCCGCATCTGCGCCAATCTGGCAGCCTACTATTCCCAGGGAAGATATTCTTCTTCCGTACCGGTCAATTATACTCTCGTCAAGAACCTGAAGAAGGTCAAAGGCATGCCGGCCGGTTTCGTTTCGATGAAGACCTACAAGACGATCTACATCGATCCTCAAGAAGAAAAGGATCTTGCGATCCTATCCGTTTAATATCTTCTTCAGTGTTGCGACTTCAAACGGCTTCAGCATCCGATATTCTCCCGGTCTCAGATCTCCCAGAGAGATATTGGCTTCCTTGATGCGGTGAAGACGTGTCACTTTTGCGCCTGTCGTTAGAAACATCTTGCGGATCTCCCGATTCTTCCCTTCGTGGATGGAGACTTCCAGAAAAGATGTTTTTTTATTCTCATTGATCCGTTTCAGAACGATCTCGCACGGGGCGGAGATATAGTTCTCGATGCGTACTCCTTTCTGCAGTCTCTCGATCTCGGCACGGGTGATGATCTTGTTGACCGTCACTTCATAGACCTTGGTGATCTCGTTGGACGGATGCAGGAGCTTCTGCATCAGCTCTCCGTCGTTGCTGAGAAGCAGGAGACCGCTGGAATCATAGTCCAGTCTTCCCAGAGGATAGACCCTCTCTTCGCAGTCGATGAGATCGAGCACTGTCGTCCTTCCTTTATCGTCGCGTACGGAAGAGATGACGTTCTTCGGCTTATTCAGCAGATAATAGACTTTCTCTTCCGTTTCCAGGGCCTTTCCGTCAATGAGGATACGATCGCTCTTTTCGGCTTTATATCCCAGTTCCCGGACGATCGTTCCATTGACCGATACCCTTCCGGCACTGATCAGTTCTTCTGCTTTTCTGCGGGAACAGTATCCCCGTTCCGCAATGATCTTTTGAAGTCTTTCCATGTTTTCTTCCTCTTGTAGTCTATCAGACAGTAGATGACGCTCAGCAGTGTCCCGGCCAGCACGATCCCGGCAAAGATCATGCCTTCATAGAAATAGGCATGGGTGTCGAGATAGTCGTTGGCAGCAGAGAAACGTTCTTCCGTATCCGCGATATCATAACTGTTGGCCGAGTCCAGCGAGAGCACGAGATAATTGCCCAGTCCGCTGCTCATGAACTGCACATAGTTCTTCGTCCGGGTTGTACGGCATTTCCGGACATCGTTATACTGATCGAGATAATAGACCGAGATCGTCCGGTCTGCATCCTCCGGATCGAGACGCACCTGTATGATGACCGGCTTATCGATCGTGATCTCGTCACGGTTCTTATACAGAGCCAGTTTAAAGGCTTTCTCCGGGGTAAATCCGTATCCGGCAGACACTTTCTCCAGTCTTTCTTTCGCCTCTTCATCGGCCTCAGATGCCCTCAGATAATAGGTGTCCGGCAGGAACTTTTCCTTTTCCGCATTCAGATCATCGGCAGCCAGCGCCAGTCCGGATACCGATAGAGAAAGGCAGTTGTCTTCGATGTGGAGACGGAACTTCTCATCTTCCAGCAGCATCTTCTCCAGCAGACGGATCTCTTCGAAACTGTAGATATGATCTACTTTCCCGAGATCTTTTTTGATGGCCAGCAGGTCGGATGCCGAATGACTTCCGTTTTCCTGATAAGACGTGATATTCTTGGCGATCTTATTTTCGAGTCCTTCCCTTAGACTGCTGAGATTATTGGAGACCACAACGGAATACGGGATCGAGAAACCCTGATAATTGATGCTGATATCCTTCCTTCCCGGAATATTGCGGTCATAGGAAGTGATCATATCCGTATCGATTTCCACGAGTTCTTCTTCGCCGTCCTCATAGATCACTCTCAGTTTCGCACCGGAGAGATCGAGGTATTTACCTGTTTCGATCGTATTGTCGAATCCTTCTTCGAGCAGCACCTCATTGATCTTGCGGTACTGTGCTTTATATACGGTATCCTCTTTAGCCGGAGAGATCTCCTTATCGAAGGAAGTGAATACATAGCCGTCTTTCTGCGGATCATTGACCGCCGGCATACTGCCTTTCTTCACCATGAGCGTCATTTCCTCCAGTTTATGGAAATGACCTCCATCCGGATCAAAAGAGATCTTCACATATTCGTTCTCCCGGATCTTGTCTTCATTGAGCATGTAGTCGAAGACATCCTTCTCCACATAGCCGACACAGGTCTCGAAGTCGTAGATATAGTCGTCTCTTCCGCTCCTATCGATCTGGACTTTGTATACCTCGCCGAGATCTTCCAGGATCACGAAGGCGAACTGTGCCTTCCCTCTCATCGTATAGAGGATGCGGTTGAGATCTTCATCTTCATATACCGGCAGACGGACGATCTTCTCGATGATGCCGATGCAGAAGGCATTCTGGTCTTTGGAAGAGAGAGTCGAATCGAGACGGTGATAATTCATCGCCGCCTTTTCTCCCCAGTATGGGTCCGGCGAATACTGGACGTTCATACCGCTGACCTTATTGCCGAAGAAAGATCCGTTATAAGTTGACTTGCGGGAATTGGAATAGGAATCGGAGATATAGTACTTCGCATGGGAATATACGGAAGCTTCTACCGAATTGTATCGGGAAGCGTAGCGTTCTTCATCGGAATCGTAGGCCGCATGGCCGAAGAGATTGTTGCGGGTATAGGCACGAAGCGACTTTCCGTAGGCTGATTCATTGATCGACAGCGACAGCATCATCAGGGCATTGGAGCCGTAGAGGTCCTGATACTGGAAAAAGGACTTCAGTTCTCCGGCATACTGAGAACGGTTCACACTGTCGTTCGCATTGTCCCAGCTCTGATCGGAATAGGAATTCAGCCGCTTATCGAACTGCAGAACATCCGTGAAATACTCTTCGATCTCGGAATATTCATAATTGGTCATCGTGCGGTGCGAGAGATACTGATAGTAATTGTAGTACGGCTCTTCCGCATTGACGGAATTCTCACGGACGGAATCCCGGTAGTCATCGCTCATGAGGAAGAAATCCTCATAGAAATAATGTCCGTCATAACTGTAATAGGACCTGCCTTCCTGAAGATAGTCCGGCGCTTTATCCAGGATGATGCTGCCGGAATAATAGTCGGAGGAAAGCTGAGTCTTGATGTCATGGTGGAGAGACCCTCCGGATACGGAATAGACGCTCGTCCGTACACCGAGCTCTTCAAACGGATGCAGGATGACGGAGTCGCGGCGTATGCGTCCTTCATCGCCGGAGATCGCAAAATACACGGTCGAATCGTCCGAGGAAGATCCCAGATACAGGGCATCTATCCCGTAACAGCCGTTGATATTTCCCTTATCTCCGCGGATATCGCTCGTATAATCGAGGCTCAGACTGCAGCCTTCGTTGACCCGGAATTCCACGATGCCGTATTCCATGCGCACCACTTCGCCGTTATGACGCAGGACCGCATTATGAAAATCTTCCAGAGAACTGTTGAAGAAACGGTTTGCGGCAGAGTAGCTGTCAAAGCGTTCCGGAGTCGCATTTCCCGAAGCATCATAGACGAGGTAGGAATCCTCTTCTTCCGCATGCAGAAAGACCGTGCTGCCGAATAAGATGCACAAAGTCAGAGACACGATGAAAAAACGCTGAAGAAACTTCATAGTTTCATTTTAGATCAATACAGATAAAATGTCATATACGTCTCGATACGGTACGCAGACACCTTCTCTTCCTTCTTCAGGAAGATCATTTTCTCGTGGTCGCAGACTTCTTTCTTATGCAGGCCATCGATCCCCGAGATATCGCTGATCAGTCTCAGATTCTCTTCCCAGCTCAGTCTTCTGTCGATCACCGTCTCCAGCGATCTTCCGCTTTCCGGCAGATAGAAGCGCACTCTCAGTCTATTCGTCATTGACGGCCTTCAGGATCCCTTCAAAGGAACTTCCATACCGGTAGGCCTCATCATCCTGAAGCTCCCGGTTCTCCCGGCAGTAGAACAATCTCTGTCTTGTGATCCCTCTACCGATCCAGAGGATATCCCCATCGATCTTCATACCGCTCTCATATACCCGGCAGACAAGACCCGTTCTCCGGTAGAGCTCCATGGTCTTTTCTTCCATCGCGCATACCGTGATCTCATTCTTCTGTGCAAACACTTTCCTCCGCCTATAGACCTCATAGCCAAGAAGGACCTTGTCTCCTTCCTGTTCCATCCGGATCTTCTCCGGGATATAGCGCATCACCTGCCGCACTTCCCTGTCTTCCCTTTCGCATTCCTTTTCTTCGGCAGCCGTAAACGGCAGGATCTCTTCCTCCTCCCGGTAGAAATTCTTTCCCGAAAGTTCCGGGCGTTTATTGAAGAGGAGCGTCAGTTCGTCATCGTTCATCCTGCCGATGAGAAAGTGCTTCGGAAAGGAAGCGAGAAGACGGTATGGGATGTGGAGGGAAGAAGACAGGGCGATCACGTTCAGACCGAGGTCTTCCCTTCTCTTCAGGATCTTCTGCAGGATCTCCGCATAGTCCTCCCGATAATTGAGAAACAGGGAGAGATCTTCGATGATCAGGGTATGATCCCGGCATTTTCCCTCGAGGATCTCTTCCAGAAGAAAGACGATATCTTCCTCTTCGGAATAGACCAGCGACGCAGCCGTGTTCTTACGCTCATAGACCTTCTTTCCCAATAGAAGAAGAGGTCTGGAAGCACACGGACGAAGCAGTGTATGGATCTCGAGATCCCGGGAAGAATAGAGGAAAAATGTCTCTGTCTCTTTGACATCCAGGATCTCCCGATTTCCCCGTATATAATCGTCTTTTCTTCCCAGCACGATGCTTCCCGGGATATAGAAGTCTGCTGAGACAACTTCCGCTTCCTCAAACTGCAGTCTTCTTTCTCCCGGACACTCCTCGTCACATACCTTCAGGATCTCTTTGAGATAGCGGTCGATCTCCGGCAGAAAACGGGGGTCTTTCCGCTCGTACGAAGTTATCTCCTGAAGGCGTTCATCGCATAGGGAGATGCGGCAGGCCTCATGTTCGGGATCACCCTTCGCATAGATGCTTCGGCCTTTGAGAAAACTGTGGTCTACCAGCAGACAGAATTCTCCCGGTCTTTCCAGATAGGCGGCATCCTTCCGTTTCAGAAGTTCCTGGGAGTCTTTCTCCTCAAAGACCTTCAGCGCAAACTTGTAGCGGCAGTTCGACCAGATCTCTTCATCGATGACGCCTCCCGGTTTCTGTGTCGCCAGAAGAAGATGGAGACCGAGGCTTCTGCCGATGCGGGCCAGAGAGATCAGCTCGCGGATATACTCCGGATTCTCTTTCTTCATCTCCGCAAATTCATCGACGATGATCAATAGATGCGCCAACTCCGGTAGAGTGGGATCCCGGTTGAAAGAATCGAGGTAATCATCGAGATCCGCCACCTGTCTTTTCTCCAGCAGAGACATGCTCAGAAAGGCTTCTTCCCGCTTTTTGGCTTCCCGTTTGAGCGCATAGATGAGTCGTTCGAAACGGGCATTCTCTAAGTCGGACAAAGAGGCGATGATGTGCGGCAGTCTTCTTCCCTCGTAGCTCAGGGCATTCTGCAGGCCTCCTCCTTTATAGTCGATGAGGACGAGCTGCAGGTGATCGGGAGGATAGGCAGCACAGAGCGACAGGCACAGAGAGATCAGGAATTCGCTCTTGCCGGAACCGGTAGCACCGCCGATCAGGCCATGCGGACCGGAACCCTTCTCATGGAGATCGAAGGAAAAGATCTCATTTCCCGTTACCGCAAAACGGGCGACGAGGCGCTTGTCTTTCGTATGGTAACGTCTTCTCAGTTCGGAAAGCGGACAGGCATCGTTCAGGGAGAGATCACGCTCTCTCATACGGAAGGAAAGATCCTTTCCCAGTGCCCTCAAAGCCGGACGCAGATCTTCTTCCGGAGCACAGGTGAACGGCTGCCGGAAAGAAGAATAGAGGCAGGGAGAAGAAGAATAATCGACGATGCAGCCGCTCTTCTCCATCGGGGTATCCGGATGGAAATAGAGGATGCGCACCTGATCATTGTCGGTCTCTACCGGCAGTTTTTCGAGTGCCATCAGCAGCACTTCCCCCGCAAAACTGCGGGACAGAAATTCCTGAAGGTCCTTGCTGTTGCGCAGCAGATAGCGTTCTTCTCCGTGTATCAGAGAAGGAAGATGATAGATCTCCTCATCCAGCCTTCTCTCTCCGGCATATAATGCGATGATCGTCTCTTCCTTTCTCAGGGAAGCTTCTAAAAGGAAGCGTTCAAAGAGTCCCCGGCGGCCTCTTGTCAGGATGCTGACACGGCGGTAGCTCTTCATATCCAGCAGGAAGGGACAGCGCTCCAATACCGCCTTCTGGGCAATAAGCAGATAGCGTTCTCTTATCGTTTTCTCCTCGCATTCCGGAAAAGATATGGGAAAGTGTCTGCGCATCGTTCCCAGACTGAAGGATAGACTGTCTTTCTTCAGCTGCCGGTGAGAAGAAGGATCAAAGAGATCTTTCTGCAGTTCTTTCTCATAGCCCTCCAGTTTCTTTCTCATCTCCAGTTCATACTCATCAAGATAATCCAGATACAAGTCGGAT
>JAZPYW010000046.1:0-7653 GCA_045544415.1 Erysipelotrichaceae bacterium | reverse complement strand
TCTTCGATTTCGTCCTGCGTCAGAATCTCTGCGATGAGAATGCCTTCAAAACGATCGCTGCCAGCGGCAAGAGAGCGACGATCCTGCATTATTCTTCCAATAATCAGGTCATGGAGGACGGCGAACTCTTCCTCTGCGACTTAGGTGCTACGTTCCGTCATTACTGTGCAGACATCTCCCGTACGTTCCCGGTCAACGGCCATTTCAGTGAACGTCAGAGAGAGATCTACGAACTCGTGCTCAGAGCTCAGAAGATCGTGGAAGAAAACGCCCGGGTAGGCGTCAAACTGAGAGATCTCGATAAGATGGTCGTCGACTTCTACCGTGAAGAACTTCCGAAGCACGGTCTGACGAAAGACGTCCGCGAATACTACTTCCATTCCGTATCCCACCATCTCGGTCTCGATACCCATGATGTGGATCTGGAAAGAGGCGGAGCTCTTCAGGCAGGCAATGTCATCACCAATGAACCGGGCCTCTACATCGCTGACGAAGGCATCGGTATCCGTATCGAAGACGACCTGCTGATCACCGGAACCGGTGCAGAAGTTCTCTCCAAAGACATAATAAAAGACCCTGATCAGATAGAGGGTCTTATGAACCGGAATCAAGCTGCAGCATAACGACTTCCGCGTCCGCCATCAGGCGGACTTTTTCTTTGACCATTCCGACGCCGTTACTGACATCGAGGATGAGTCCGTCGACGATATATTTGCCGTGATAGTATTCTTTCGATCCTTCCGGGACCCGGAATGAGGAGAAGAACGGAATGTATATCTGAGCACCTCGCGAATGTCCGGCCAGGACATAGTCGGTATCCTGTTTCGGGATATCGTGGAAGACATCCGGACAGTGCGTCATCACCAGAGTGAAGGTGGAATCGCTGACACCGTTATATACGGTCTCCATATCTTTCCGCTCATCGAAGAAGAAGCGGGAATCGATGCCTACGAGATCGAAATAGCTGTCCTTATCCGCAAAGACTCTTGCGGAAGTATTATCGATGATCCGGAAATCCGCATCTTTCAGGATCTTCCGTACCGTTTCTTCGATCTGAGCAGAACTCTCATCATAGTCGCCCAATACCGCATATTTGCCGAGTCTCGCATTTAAGGAAGAAAGCAGAGCTGTCACTTTCGCAGCGTCCTCTTCGCTCGGCGGAACGGTCATACTTTCAAAGAGATCTCCTCCAAACAGGATCACATCCGGAGTGAAGGACCCGATCTTCTCCACCATCCTGTTCAGGAAAGTCTCATCGATGAGTGTTCCGTAGTGGACATCGCTGAACCAGGCGATCTGCAGGCCGTCGAGATCTTTATCGATCTTTTCGGATGTCAGGATCTCTTCCCGTACCGTCAGCTGATTCGGATTGCCGAGAAACATATTGTAGGCAGTAAGGCCCAGTACTATGGCAACTGCCAGAACGATCGTCAGTATCTTTTTCAGTTTCATATCCTTATTCTATCATTTCCGAAAAAAGGGAATTCACATAATTTAACATATTCCAGCCATATTTGCATGAAAGTCTTCCGCTATCCTATAAGCGTAAGGTAAAGAAAGCCTTACCGATACTTCCTCTATAATAATTTGTATCGTACATCTATCCCCTTAAAATAATGAAGAAGGACTCCCGGAGAGGGAGTTTTTCTTATTCTGTGCTATGATGAACTTATGAAGAAATTTATCATTTGTCTTCTGGTCCTCCTGATCCTGGGAGGAGCCGGAGCGTATTACTTTTATGACAAGGAACAGAAACGTCTGAACGAGACGAAGACTGTCTATCTGGGAAGCGACAGGGAAACACTGACTGTCTATACAGAAGAGATGGAGGAAAAAGAATTCCCCCGCGGTACCGAAGTACAGCTTCGTTTCAACAAGGAAGTAGAAAAGGAAGAAGTCCTCTATAACGAATTTCTGATCGGAGAAGAAGTCTTTCTGGCGGAAAAGGACCGGGGCATCTTCTATGATGACCGTTCGCAGACAGTATTGGAAAAGCTGATGTATACTGCACTTCCGGAAGTCGTCTATGAGGAGGTCGGATCGGTCAAGATCGCCGGCAGTCTCAACGGCAATGAAGAAGTGGAAGTCGTGGGTTTCCATGAACTGAGAACTGACGGAAGCGTCGATTACTACAAAGTCCGGAAAGGGAACATCGAAGGCTACATCAAGGGAGATGAACGTCATCTCCAGCATGTCTTCCACGACCTTTCCTATGATGGAAGCATCTATGACAGCGTATCGCAGAACGGCGGAGCAGCTTCTTCGGTAACGTATTTCCCGAAGGATGTCCTGGAAGGGAAACAGATGCCGGATGTCGCAAAGACCCTGTATATCAATGCCGGTACGGTATGGCAGGCGGATGAATATATCCGTATCGCTCAGGAGACAGCGATCAATGCCTTCGTCATCGACATCAAGGATACGCATATCATTTCCTATGATTCGGATGTCGTACGGGAATATTCCCCGAGCTCCAATGAAGGCGTCAATACGAAGGAACAGTTCGCGGAGTGCGTGCGGAAACTCAAGGATGCCGGATACTATACGATCGGCAGGATCACGGTCTTCAAGGATCCGAACTATGCGGCTGATCATCCGGAGACCGTCATCATGGAGAACGGTGATTTCTATTACTTCAACGGTTCCTACTGGCCGTCCATCTTCTCCAGAGATGTCTGGGAGTACAATGTCGCTTTAGCGAAGGAAGCGGTCGAAGAATTCGGCTTTGATGAGATACAGTTCGATTACGTCCGTTCCCCGGAATATGTACCGGAAGGTGCGGATATGCATAATGAGTACGGAGAGACGAGAGTCGCAGCCATCACGAATTTCATCCGCTATGCGGTCGATGTCCTGCATGAGGCAGGGGCCTTTGTCTCGATCGATGTCTTCGGAGAGATCTCCGGCGACTTTGTGACGGCGTATGGCCAGTACTGGGAAGCGATCTCCAATGCGGCCGATGTCATCTCTTCCATGCCTTATCCGGATCACTTTGCGCCTTATGCCTATGGTATCCCGGAACCTTGGAACGATCCGTATTCCCTGATGTACTGGTGGGGAAGCGATGCGAAACTCTGTCAGGAAAAGACCTATGATCCGGCAAAGGTACGTACCTGGATACAGGTCTACGATTCCGTTTCCTATGGAACACCTTACGATACGGATATGGTCCTGGCACAGATCCGCGGTCTGGAAGATGCCGGAGTCAATGACGGATATATCACCTGGAACGGTGCCGCATCTGTCGGAAAATTCGATACGGTAAAAGAAGCGTTCCGTTAAGGAAAAACGATTACAATAGTATATAAGGAGAAGAATAAATAATATGAAAAAATACGCAGGGATCCTGAATGTCTTATTAGTGATCACTTTCTGGATCGTTCTTGTGGCGGCAGTGCTGCTGGCAGGTTTCGCCATCTACTGTATGACGAAGGGAGGCCTGTCCTATCTGCTGGACAACCTCGGTACGGTCGTTACGATCAAAGGCATCGAAGACTTGAAGAACGTAGATGTCAAAGCATTGAAACTGCCGCTCATTATCGTCTGTGTCTATGCTGCAGTGATGCTGACACTGAGCCTGCTGGAGATCTCCAATCTGCGCAAGAGCGTCAAGGAAGTCAAAGCGGAAAGACCGTTCTCGATCGAATCCTCCAACGGACTGAAGACAGCCGGAACACTGACGATGATCAACGGGATCATCGGTGTCGTCGTCCAGCTCGTCGTAGCCTTCCTCTTAACGAGAGCAGTAGGCAAGAATATGTCCACCAATATCACTCTGAACCTCTCGTTCATCATTTCCGCCGTCATCTTCTTCCTGCTCAAGGAAGTTGCGGATTACGGCAGGGAACATACGATCTAGTACTTGATTCGGTAAAAAAACAGCTGTCCTATTGCGGGCAGCTGTTTTTCTTTTTGAGGATATAGGTGACCGGTTCTTCGGCACTTCGGTACTGACGGTAGGTCTCGATGACCGGAAGAGCGTTGTTTCTGATGTATCGATCCAGAAGATAATACTCTTCTTCCCCGCCCTGATGGCCACGGTAGAAGGTGATGACGATATAGCCTCCTTCTTCCAGCAGATCCCAGGCCTTTTTGAAAGCGACGAGAGTCGAGGAGGAACGGGTCGGAAGGGAACGGTCTCCATAAGGATAATAGCCTAGGTTGAAGAGGAAGAAACGGGCATGTTTGACATAGCGGTCGACATATTCATGGCTCTGGCAGTACAGAGTGACATTGTCTTTTCCCAGAAGTCTCTCTTCTGCCCGATCCAGAGCTTCTTTCGAGATGTCGAAGCCGATGACTTCCTTTGCGAGAGAAGCGAGGAAGAGGGTATCGTTCCCTCCGCCGACCGTCATATCGACAGTGATGTCCTCCTTTCTGATGAGCGTCTTCAGATACTTGTGGACGAAGGTATTATTGTTCATAGAGGTCTCCCTGCATGACATCCATCTTTCGCATGAGCTTGTCGATATCGTTGAGGATGGTCGTCTTATTCAGGACCCAGGAAGGGGCCAGAAGGTCTTCTTTGACAGGATCGCCCGTGAGACGTTCGATGACGATCTCCGGAGGGAGATGACGAAGCTGATCGACGGCGAGTTCGATGTATTCCTCCCGGCTGATGAGCTCGAACGGATGCCTCTGATAGATCTCTCCCAGTGCCGTTCCTTTCAGTATATGCAGCATGTGGATCTTGACCGCATGGAAAGGAAGAGGAGCGATATCCCGTATCGTTTTCTTCATGTCTTCGATCGTCTCGAACGGCAGTCCGTTCATCACGTGGACACATACCCGGATATCCGTATCCTGAAGACGGTAGAGGATCTTTTTGAAATCTTCAAAGGTATGGGCCCGGTTGACCTTCTCTCCGGTATGATCGTTGGAAGACTGCAGACCGATCTCGAGGAAGACCGGTTTTTTCTTCGTGACCGACTGGAGATAGGCGATGCATTCTTCGCTGAGACAGTCGCAGCGGGTCGCCAGAGAGATCTCGGCTACTTCCTCCATATCGAGGAAAGGCTCGACCATGGCCTGTATCTTCTCTAACGGTCCATAGGTATTCGTAAAAGACTGGAAGTAGGGGATATAGAAGGCATTGGGCCATTTGCGGTCCATGACTTTCTTATTCTCCTCGTACTGCCTTAAAATATCTTCCTGAGAGAAGAGATTGGAATCGCCGCTTCCCTTTCCCGAACAGAAGATACAGCCTCCCGTCGACTTGGTGCCGTCCCGATTCGGACAGGTAAAACCCGCATCCAGGATGACTTTGGCGACTTTGCCGTGATATCTGGTCTTCAGGTAATAATTGTAGGTATGGTAGCGTTTTTCGTTGAATGAGTATTTGAACGGGTTGTCCATGACTCTATTATACAATGGCGGGTAAAGAATCTTTCTTTAAGGGGGAAATGATGTAAAATAGACTCATGACAAATGAAATGATCAGAATACGCGGAGCCCGCGTAAATAACCTCAAGAATATAGATATCGATCTTCCGAAAAACAAGCTGATCGTCATGACCGGTCTCAGCGGATCCGGAAAGACATCTCTGGCTTTCGATACGATCTATGCCGAAGGACAGAGACGCTATGTGGAATCGCTGTCTTCCTATGCGAGACAGTTTCTGGGAGGTGTCGAAAAACCGGATGTCGATGCGATCGAAGGTCTTTCCCCGGCCATTGCAATCGACCAGAAGACGACTTCCAACAACCCGCGTTCTACCGTCGGTACGATCACGGAGATCTACGATTATCTGAGACTGCTGTATGCCCGCTGCGGCGTAGCCTACTGTCCGATCCACAACGAACCGATACAGGCAATGACCGTTCCTTCGATGGTCAAGGCAGTCATGAATTATGAAGACAACTCCCGTCTGGAAGTCCTTTCCAACGTCGTCGTGGACCGCAAGGGGACCTTCAAGGATCTCTTTGAGAAACTGAAGAAAGACGGCTTCCTGAGACTCTATGTCGACGGAGACATGTACGGGATCGAAGAAGTTCCGGAACTCGATAAAAACAAGCGTCACAGCATCGACATCGTCGTCGACCGTCTGATCAAGAGACCGGGCATCGAGACGAGACTTACCGACTCCATCGAGATCGCTTTAAAGAATGCGGACGGCACCTGCGTCGTCAAAACCGGAGACAGACGGGAACTTTTCTCTTCCCATAACGCCTGTCCGAAGTGCGGCTTTACCGTTCCGAAACTCGAACCGCGTCTCTTCTCCTTCAACTCTCCGCTTGGAGCCTGCGATGAATGCAAGGGCCTCGGAGTCACGATGTCGGTAGACAACGATTATCTGATGCCGGATAAGAGTCTTTCCATTGCGGAAGGCGGTATCCGTTTCTATAAGAATACCTATGGGACACAGAATCTGGAGTGGCAGAATTTCAAGGCCCTCCTCGATCACTATAAGATCTCAGTCGATAAACCGCTGAACAAGATGACAAAGAGAGAGATGGACATCATCCTGTACGGATCCGATGAGCCGATCTCCTACCGCATCGAATCTTCCAGCGGCAACCGCTATGAGAAGAATACCTATATCGAAGGCGTACGCAATCTCATCGAGAGAAGATTTGCGGAGACGACTTCCAAATTCGGAAAAGAATACTACGGTTCCTATATGGTGGAATCCGTCTGTCAGAAATGTCACGGAGCCAGACTGAATGATAAGGTCCTGGCCGTGAAGGTAGACGGAAAGAATATCTATGAATTTACGCAGATGTCTATTCGCAGGGCGTATGAATTCGTAGAGAACATCCATCTGAGCCGTATGCAGATGGATATTGCGCGGCTGCTTCTGACGGAACTGAAGTCGAGACTGAAGTTTTTGAGCGATGTCGGTCTTGATTATATCGCTCTGGACCGCATGGCCGGTTCTCTTTCGGGCGGAGAAGCCCAGAGAATAAGACTTGCTACACAGATCGGTTCTACTCTTACCGGCGTCCTCTATGTCCTGGATGAACCGTCGATCGGTCTGCATCAACGGGATAACGGAAAGCTCATCCAGACACTGAAGAAGATGAGAGACCTCGGCAATACCGTCATCGTCGTCGAACATGACGGAGAGACGATGATGGAGAGCGATTATCTGGTCGATATCGGTCCGGGAGCAGGCAAGGAAGGCGGCGAAGTCGTCGCAGCCGGAACCCCGGAAGAAGTGCTCAAACATCCTACCAGCATCACCGGTCAGTATCTGTCCTTCCGGAAGATGGTCCCGGTTCCGATGAAACGGAGAAAGGGAAACGGGAAGTATCTCACTGTCAAGGGTGCAAGAGAAAACAACTTAAAGAACATCAACGTGAAGTTCCCGCTGGGGAAATTTATCTGTGTGACCGGAGTATCGGGCAGCGGCAAGTCGACGCTCGTCAATGAAGTCCTCACCAAAGGTGTCCTGAAATCTTTGGACAGAGTCCGTATCAAACCGGGTGAATACGATAAGATCGACGGTCTGAAGAATATCGACAAGGTCGTATCGATCTCTCAGGATCCGATCGGCCGTACACCTCGTTCCAATCCGGCGACCTATACCGGAGTCTTTGATGATATCCGCGATCTCTTTGCGATGTCTACCGATGCCAAGGAACGCGGTTATGACAAGGGACGTTTCTCCTTCAATGTGCCGGGCGGAAGATGCGAAGCCTGCCAGGGAGACG
>JAZPYW010000045.1:0-7497 GCA_045544415.1 Erysipelotrichaceae bacterium | reverse complement strand
TACCCGGCTCTTTCCGCAGAGATATGCTTTGTCCTTATCGACCATGACCGATATCTGATCGTGGACTGCCGAATAGTAGTTGAATGTGCCTTTGTGCAGTCCTCTCAGGAACTCATCAGCGCTCTGTTTCACGCCGGTCATATGCATCAGGACATAATCATCAGCCATCAGTTTTCTAAGACCTTCGATATCCTTTGCGATCATGTAGCGCCAGTAATCCCGATACATCTCTTCGATGAACTCTCTGTCGTTCATTCTTTCTGTTCCTTCAGATCCAGCATGCGGATCACTTTGGCCGGTACACCTCCGATGATCGCATAGTCCGGTACGTCTTTGGTGACGACGGCTCCGGCAGCGACGACCGCATATTCACCGATCGTGACGCCCGGACAGATGGTGACGTTCATACCCAGCCATGCGTTCTTTTTCACGAGGACTTTTCCATAGGTGTAGACCGTGTGGCGCTCGTTCATATCATGGTTGACGGAGGCGATGCGCAGTTCCGGTGCCGACATGACATCGTCTTCGAATTCGATGCCTCCGGATGCCGAGAGAATGGCGGAATGGTTGATGAATACGCCTTTTCCGAACTTCACGCGATTGCCGAAATCGCAGATGAAGGGGGTCAGGATGCGGACGTCATCCAGTTTCCTGCCGAAGAGTTCTTCAAGATACGAGACATAAGACGGATCATCCGGAAGACAGGCGTTCGCTTTGGCGCAGAGGACTCTGGCTCTCATCATCTCTTCGACCGCTTCCCGGAAGTAAGGTTCCCGGTTATTCGTAGGACCTCCCTGATCCATCAGTTCATATACATAACCTTTTGAGTATTCCATACTATAAGAGCCCGTTTACGGCCAGCCAGCGTTCTAAAGGATGCTTCGAATCTGCAGCAGCACTTCCTCTGATGGAGAGGCCTTTTTCTACCTTAGCGTTCGGGGCGTATCTGCGGATATCCCGTTCACTGGAGCCCATACCGCTTCCTTCATTCGTGCAGATCGGCAGGATCCTCTTGCCGGAGAGGTCGAAGTGTTCGAGGAAAGTCACAACGGCCATCGGCATCGTTCCCCAGTAGTTCGGGTAGGCCAGGACGATCGTGTCGTACTCATCGACGTTTTCCGGAAAAGAGACGAGTTCCGGACGTCTGTTTTCACGGAGATCTCTCTTGGCTTCATCGATGCAGGTCATATAGACCGGAGAATACGGTTCCTTCATCTCGATCTTGAACAGTTCGGAAGGGATCAGATCGTTCAGGATATTGCAGACGACTTCTGTATTTCCTGTTTTGATATAGCGCATGGCACCGCCGAAATAGTTTTCATCAGCTCGGGAAAAATAGGCGATCAATGTCTTTTTCATATGTGTTCCTCCTCTTTGGACACCTTCATTATAGGCATCTGATTATTGTAAAATCCAATTGAAAATATGTATAATTAATTTAAAAATTAAATAATAAGAGGGACAATTATGAATTCGAAACAGGTGGATTTCTGCATTGAACTGGCTCATACACTGAATTTCAGCAGAGCAGCCGAAAATATGTTCGTATCTCAGCCTACCTTTTCCTATCAGATCCGTCTTCTGGAAGAAGAAGTCGGATTTACGATCTTCGAGAGGAGCGGAAAGGGAGCTTCGGTCACTCCGGCAGGAGCACAGTTCATCACTTTTCTGACCGGGATGCGTGAAGATCTGAAGAGAGCGATCGAGCAGGGGCAGAACTTCAGTGCCCGCTATAAAGACAGTATCTCCATCTCTCTGATGGTGCGTCAGGCTCTCTATTTCCTTCCGGAAGTCATGAAACTGTTCTCGGAAGCAGATCCGGATACACAGATCGTCCCGGTGTTTCAGTATGAGAACGGGATCGAATCCTTTCTTCATAATGAAGCGGATATCGTCTTTGCGTTAAAGGAACAGGTCCGTCAGATCCCGGGTATCCGCGTACATGAACTCTTTGAGAGCCGCATCTACCTGATCGCTCAAAGAGACGATCCGCTCGCCGGGAAAGATCTCATCCAGGAGGAAGACCTTTATGGACGTACATTGATGGTGGGAGGAGGTTCACCGGCAGCACTGCGTTCCCTGCAGCACCGTCTGATCTCTTCGGGAAAGATCGAGTATTTCAACAGTGCTGACCACGATACGACACTGACGAACGTCGCAGCCGGAAGAGGGGTCTGTCTGGCTCCGGGCTTTCTGAACGATCACAGCGGACAGTTTGCCTGGATCCCGTTCGACTGTAAAGAGACCTTCTCCTGTGTGCTCTGCACTCATAAGGAAGATGAACGGGAGAGTCTGAAGAGATTTATCGGGATGCTGAAAGAAGCATATCGGCAGGCAGTGGCTTTCCCGTTATGATATCGTAGAGAAAACGGAGTTGGATTATGCAGTATAGAAAAGATAAATATGGAAAAGAACTCTCTGTCCTCGGTTTCGGCTGTATGCGTTTCAGCAAAAAGGGGAATTCCATCGATATCGATAAAGCGGAACAGGAGATCATGGCTGCTTATCATCAGGGTGTCAATTACTATGACACGGCCTATGTCTATCCGGGAAGCGAAGCAGCGATCGGCGAGATCTTTGAACGCAATCAGATCCGCGATAAGATCAATATCGCTACGAAACTTCCTCAGTATCTGATCTCCGACCGAAAGGCCATCGACCGCTATTTCGAGGAAGAACTGAAGCGTTTACGTACAGACCATGTGGATTATTATCTGATGCATCATATGACAGACATCGCCATGTGGGAGAAACTGAAGTCCATCGGGATACTTGACTGGATCAAAGAGAAAAAAGAGTCCGGAGCGATCCGGAACATCGGTTTTTCCTATCATGGGAATACGGACAATTTCCTGAAGATCCTGAACGATTACGACTGGGATATCTGCCAGATCCAGTACAACTATCTCGATGAAGTCTCTCAGGCCGGAAGAGAAGGCCTGAAGGCCGCCTATGAGAAGGGGATACCGGTCGTCATCATGGAACCTTTACGGGGCGGAAAGCTCGTGAATATGCTGCCGGAGAAGGCGAAGAAGGCAATGAAGGAAAGCGGCCGGGACTGGAGTCCGGCGGAATGGGGTCTCAAATGGCTCTATGATCAGAAAGAAGTTACGGTCATATTATCCGGTATGAATTCTGAGGAGATGGTCCTGGAGAATTGCCGGACCGCTTCCGAAACGGAGGCAGGAACGATGACGGAAGCTGATCTTCAGACGCTCGAAGAAGTGAAGAAGGGGATCATGGAGAAAGAGAAGGTAGGCTGTACGGGCTGCCGCTACTGTATGCCATGTCCGAAGGGAGTCGATATCCCGGGCATCTTCCGCTGCTACAATACGATGTATACGGAATCCAAGAGTCAGGGACGTTTTCAGTTTGCCCAGACCGTCGGACTGACGAGAGAACCGGCCTTCGCTTCCCAGTGCATCAGGTGCGGCAAATGCGAGAAACACTGTCCGCAGTCCATTCCGATCCGGGAGAAACTTCAGGAAGCAGATAGAGCTCTTCGTCCTCTTCCGTATAAGATCGGCATCAATGTCGTACGGGCCTTCATGTTTCGGAAAACGAAGTGACCGGCATTCTATAAAAATCAATATTATTGAAAAGGATCCTTAACGGGATCCCTCTTTCTTTATTGTCTTCTTTCCGGCCTGATCGTTGTAGTAGCCGCTGCGGTAAGCGGAAGGAGTCGTTCCGCTGATTTTTTTGAAACATTTCACAAAGTAGTTCGCATCGGGGATCCCGACTTTTTCGGCGATCTCCTGTATCGTGTCCTGCGAGGAACGCAGAAGCCGTTTAGCGATCCGGATCCGGTATTTCTGAAGGTATACATTCGGCGTATCGCCCGTCTCTTTCCGGAAACGGCCGATGAAGGCAGATACGGACATCCCCAGTCTCATCGCCGTCTCTTCGATCGAGATCGGCATACTGTAATCATGTTCAAACATGTCTATGGCGCTGAAGACGACAGAAGAGTACTTTTCCTTCCGGTAGCGTCCGATCGCCTGAGCGAAAGCACGGATCATCCGTTCATTCTCCCGGTACATTTCCTCCCGGGAAGTCAGCCGCTGTATCGTACGGGAACTTTCTCCGGAGATGCGGTCGATGATCAGGGGAGACAGTCCTGCCTCTACTGCTGCCATACGTACGGTAGCCCGGGTGATCCCTGCAGAGATGCGGGAAACATCCGGAGCAGAACCGGTATCGACCATAAATCTGGTGTTGTTGTGGATCTTACGGTAGCTGATGATTGCAGCGACATCGTCGCCCTCGGCGATCTCTTCCATCATTTCCTGCTCGATGCGGTAGCGTTCATTGACCAGGTTTTCGAAATTCCTCCGCTGGTATTCCCAGCTCCTTTCAAGACCGGACCGTTCGTTGTAGTTGTGGGTCTGGACAAAACGGTAGGGATCATGGCCCGTATGTTTCAGAAGTGTCAGAGCGTGGTGGAGGACTTCGGAATCTTCATGGAAAAAGTAGTGATTGCGGTAAGCCCGGTAACTTGCGGTATCCAGATCGTCCAGGCTGCTGCTGCGTTTCAGGAACAGCACGTTAGCTTCGGTCATGTCCTTATTGATATAAGGACCCAGGAAGAGCAGTTCCTGTTCGGTTCTGATGATCATATATTTGATCAGCAGACGGTCTTCCATGAACATGATGGTGTTGTTCGGGATCTCTTTGACCAGGGAATCCACATAGGAAAAAATAAAAGGATCCTGGGCATGATGAAAGAAGTTTCTATTGCAGAAAGAAGCGATATCCCGAGGGGATTCGATCAGGGTGACCGGTATTCCAATGACATCTTCCAGAAAACGGCAGGCTTCAAATATCTCCATTTCAATAAAATAATACTATAGTTTCGAATTTTATTCTATTATGAAGCGTTTTCAATTTGCTATTGTAAGGATGCGTTGATAAAGATCAACAACATTATTTTAAAGGAGAAAAGAAATGGCAAAAGATTACAATGCATTAGCTGATGCGGTCATTGCGAATGTCGGCGGTGAAGAAAACGTTGCATCCTTCGCACACTGTGTCACACGTCTTCGTTTCAAACTGAATGATGATTCCAAGGCAAACAAAGAAGCTCTGGCCAAGGTCCCGGGTGTTCTCAAAGTCTTAGAAGCTGCCGGACAGCTCCAGGTCGTCATTGGTCAGGATGTCACAGAAGCTTATGACGCGATCCTCGCAAAATACAAACTCAATGCAGCAGGTGAAGTTGCAGCAGACGCAGGTGAGGAAAAGGCTGAAAAGAAGGGAAAGGTCGATGTAGCCGGAGGTCTGGCTGATCTCGTTTCCGGTATCTTCCTTCCGTTCATGGGCGCCTTTATGGGTGCCGGATTACTCAAGGGTGTCCTGGTCCTCTTAACGACTTTCAACATTTTACCGAAAGATTCCACTACTTATTCCATCTTATATGCAGTAGCTGATGGTACATTCTACTTCCTGCCGATGTTCCTGGCTTACAGTGCCGGTAAGAAATTCGGCGGCAACCCGTTCATCACGATGGCAATCGCAGCTGCTATGCTGTATCCGAACTTTGCAGCACTGAGCTCTGCTGAAAATGTCAACTTCTTAGGTATCCCGGTCACGATGATCAGCTACTCCAGCACAGTCCTTCCGATCATCGTCGCTGCATGGCTGCAGTCCGTTCTTGAGAAGTTCCTGAACGCAAGACTTCCTAAGGTCATCCGTTCGATCTTCGTTCCGCTGATCGTCATGGTCGTCGTCTTCGTTCTCGTCGTATTAGTTGTCGGTCCGGTAACGGATATCGTTGGTAAGGCTATTGCCGGCGCCATCAAGGCAGCTCTCGATTTCGCACCGGCTATCGGCGGATTCTTAATGGCAGCTTTATGGCCGGTCATGATCATCTTCGGTGTTCACTGGGGAATGGTCCCTATCGTTATGAACAACCATGCAGTCTTAGGTTATGACTACATCCTCCCGTTAACAGTAGGTACGAACTTCGGTATCGCTGCAGCAGTCTTCGCGATCTCCTTAAAGTCCAAGAAGGCTGAAACAAAAGAACTCGCAGGTACAGCTGCTGTCTCCGCATTCGTCGGCGGCGTTACAGAACCGGCTATCTACGGTATCCTCATGAAGTGCAAGAAAGTCTTCGCAGCCGTCTTACTGGCAAACGGTATCGGCGGTGCGATCTGCGGTGTCATGCATGTAACTCGTGATGTTATGATCACAGTCAACGGTCTGACTCTGCCGGCTATCGCAGCTGTATACGGCCCTTGGGGCATCGTTGCGATCGCGATCTCCATTGTTGCGGGTTTCCTTGCCGGATACTTCGTATTCAATGATAAAATGATGGAAGAATAACAGATTCCCGGAGGTAAACGACATGTATGATCAGATGAGCTTATATCCTCAGACAAACAAAAAGAGGGTTGCATTATCACTCGATGGTATGTGGCGTTTCCGCTTTGATCCGGAATCGGTCGGAGAAAAAGAAAAATGGATGGATCATATCGATTCATCCATTTCCGTTCCGGTCCCGGCGAGCTTTGCGGATCTGTTTACAGACCAGTACTCGAAAAACTACTGCGGTGACTTCTGGTATGAGAGAGACTTCTTCGTTCCGGAACATCCGGGAAGGATACAGCTTCGTTTCGGAAGCATCACGCACAGGGGTACCGTCTTTGTCAACGGACAGAAAGTCACCGAACATGAAGGAGGCTTCCTGCCAGTATTATGCGATATCACCGACTTTGTGAAGAAGGGCGAAGAGAATCATGTCGCCGTCAAAGCGAACAACGAACTGAATGAATCGACACTGCCGTGCGGCGCAGTCAAGACTCTGCATGACGGTACGAAGATCGCAGCTCCGTACTTCGACTTCTTCAACTATTCCGGTCTGCAGCGTTCCGTCTGGCTCATACTGCTTCCGGAAGAACACATCCAGGACTACGGTACCGTCATCTCCCTCAATGGAGAAGATGCGGAAGTAGAATATACGGTCTCTGTTTCCGGAGATCATGATGTCCGGGTAGAACTCTATGATGCAGAGAAGAATCACGTCGCAGAGTCTATTGGAAAGAACGGGACTCTGAAAGTAGAGAAAGCGCATCTCTGGAAAGTGAGAAACGCTTATCTCTATACGATCAGGATCGCTGTTGAAGACCATGGAACACTGGTCGATGAATACAGCGACAGGATCGGTCTTCGTACGGTACGGATCGACGGCACAAAGATCCTCATCAATGAAGAACCGGTATATCTGAAAGGTTTCGGCAAGCATGAAGACTTCGATATCATCGGCAGAGGTTTCAATCTTCCGTTAGTCAAGAGAGACTTCGAATGCATGAAGTGGACGAATGCGAACTGCTTCCGTACTTCCCATTATCCGTATGCGGAAGAATGGTACCGTTTCGCAGATGAAGAAGGTTTCCTGATCATCGATGAGCTGCCGGCTGTCGGTATGATGCGCTCCACCCACAACTTTGCGGTCGCGGGTATGGGACAGTATACGTACTTCTTTGAGACTCCGACGGT
>JAZPYW010000044.1:0-2088 GCA_045544415.1 Erysipelotrichaceae bacterium | reverse complement strand
GGGGACATCCTACCTGAGTATCATGGAAAAGAACCTGGAAGTGCTGAAGCAGGCTCTTGGGGCATAAGTAAAAGGGGCTGTAAAGAAATAGGATATTCTAACCCAGGGTTAGGGTAAGCTGTTTCTGAGCAGCTCCTTTTTAGTGTCTTCAAAATACGTGAAAGCAGACGGTTTAGATCAAATGGGATTAAATCACTGTATTTGAGGCATGATAAAAAGAATTCCTGTGTTTCACAATAGTTATCAGCTCAGTTCAGTTCGTTTCTTTCGATACTTCAGATTATGATATTTTGCCAGATTATAGCCGATCATGATCAGATGAAACTCCATATTTACCTTCTTTAAGGAAACCCTCGTCAATCTGTTGAATTTATAGTCTGCTTTGATCACCCCGAATGTCCCTTCCGCCATCGATGATCTGATCTGACGATGATATATGCCTTCCTCAGATGCCAGATTTCTGATCACTTCCTCGTGATATGACGTTAATGTCCGATTGATATTGATCCGTCGATTCTTCTCTGACTTATGACACTTCTCTCTGAGCGGACAGCCTGTGCAGTCTTCGCATTCATATACCTCTTCTGTGCGATGGTCCACATTTCCGCGTATCGGTTTATCAAACTTCTTGATGAACTTCTTCCCGTTCGGACAGATCGGATGTCCTTCCTCATCTGTTTTGAAGTTTCTGCTTCGAAAAGGATCCTTATGAAATTCCTTATCATGCGTCTCCCGCTGCCATGAGGTGTATTTCAGGTATTTCCCTATACCGTGCCGGTCACAGTACAGATATGTCTCCATCGTTCCGTATCCGGCATCTCCTACAGCTTTTTCCGGATACTTCCCATATGTCTTATGATACTTCTCCATCATCGGTATGAAGCACCTGCTGTCTGCAGCACTTTGCGAGGTAAGTCCGCATACGATGACTTCTCCCGCTGTCGCCAGCTGCCAGTTATATGCCGGTAACAGTGCGGTGTTTCCCATATAATCTGTCTTCATCCGCATGAATGTCGCGTCTCTGTCTGTCTTCGCATAGGAGTTCCGTTCTTCTCCGCAAACGGCGATCTTCTCGGCATATTCTTTCAGCTTTTCGGTTATCTTCGTCAGTTCACCATAGACCCGCTGGACCTTTTTCTTTTTATGCCCTCTGCCGGCTCTTTCCGTGATCCCGAGCCGTTCCATCGCTTCCCTCAGTTCCTGAACGATTCCTTCGAGAAGCTCGATACTATAGCTCTCTTCTACCGGAAACTCCGGCTGCCCGATATACATGACCTCATTGTTCAGTTTGGTAAAGAACTCTCTCAGATACTTGAATTTGCGGTCTCTTGATGTGATGCACGCTTTCTTCCATACCCAGGTATATTTGTTCGGAAATGCCTCGATCTTCGTACCATCTATATATACCGTTGATATGTCGATCTCCTGTTTCTCAATGATATACTTCGTGATCTCACTGAAGATATCTTCGATCGTCTCCTTCATGTGTTCATTGATGAAGTTCGCAATCGTCATATGGCTTGGCGTGATCTCTTCTGACAGATACATAAACCGTATATCATTGCGGCACAGGTCGGCAATTTTCCTTGTGGACCGCACATTGTTCATGTACGCAAACAGCACGATCTTCAATAAAACTTCAGGGTCATATCCTTCTCTTCCCCGGGGATCCTGCTCGGATCTTTTCAGGTACTTCCGCAGTTCTACTCCTTCCATGACTTCCTTGAAGCTTACCACCGGATCATCTTTTTCGATCTTTACACCAATTTCCAGTGGTAATTTCATCTGAATCGTGCTAATCTCTACTTGCCTATAAGGGATTAACATACGTTAATTCTAACAGAGATACAGTCTTTCTTCGGAGAGGCTGTATTTCTTTTTCCCATTATTAAAGGGCTGCTCAGAACCAGCCCTTCGGAGTTCTCACTCCTTCGTCTTTTTCTTTACAGCCCCTTTAAACTGATTACAGGGATGATTACTTCTTCATCAGTGCGGTCAGGATGTTCAGTAGATCGCTGCCGTTGATGGTTGTATCATTCTGTGTCTGCTGAGGCTGAGAGACACCCAGGAAGCTTTCCAGAAGACTCG
>JAZPYW010000043.1:0-18653 GCA_045544415.1 Erysipelotrichaceae bacterium | reverse complement strand
CCGCTTGGCCTCCGACTTCCATCCGAAGACCGCCTGTAAAAAACTGAAGGACGAAGAGATCGATATCCTGATCGACAGCGCCCGGTATATCCTGAAGAAAGCCATTCAGGCCGGAGGCACGACGATACGGAGCTATACTTCCTCACTGGGAGTGACGGGACTTTTCCAGCTGTCTTTGAACTGTCATGAACAGAAGGAATGTCCGCGCTGCGGCACAGCGATCAAAAAGATCACCTTAGGCGGAAGAGGGACCTACTTCTGTCCGAAGTGTCAGGCGTACAAGCGTCAGGCCGTCGCGATCACCGGGACCATCGGTTCGGGGAAATCGACCGTGGCGGAATATCTCAGGAATAAGGGATATCACGTCTTCAGCTGCGATGAATATAATGCCTTCCTATTGGAAAAGGGACAGGAAGGATATAAGAAGATACGGGAAGTCTTTCCGGAATGTTTTGAAGGAGAAGAACTGAATAAGCAGAAGATCGCTTCCCGGGTATTTAAAGATCCGGAAAAGAAGAAGAAACTGGAAGGACTGCTGCATCCGCTGATCCTGAAACAGATGGAGAAAGAGATGCAGGAACACGTCCTCTTCTTTGCGGAAGTGCCGCTGCTTTTTGAAGTATCCTGGCAGAAGTATTTCGATACGTCTTTATTAGTCGTGACGGATGAGAAGATCGCCCTGAAGAGACTTAGAAGCAGGGGGCTGACGAGGAAGAAGGCTTTGGCCAGGATCGCGAATCAGATGCCGGCAGCAAATAAGAAGAAACTGGCTGATGAAATCATATATAATAATGGTAGTTTGGAAGATCTCGAAAGAGAGATCGAACGATGGATCGATAGGATATGTTAGGGAAGAACCGCTATAAAGTCATCAATGATGTAGATATGTCGAACGACAGACTTCTGTCGCTCATCTCTTTTTATCTGCCTCTTTTAGATGCCGAAAGCATTTCTCTCTATCAGTATCTTCTGTTTGAAAGAGATGCGGATGCCAAGGAGATCTCCTATCTCCTGGATGTGCTCTCCATCTCCATCGATTCCTTTGAATCCTCTTTGGAGAAGCTGAACTGCTATGACTTAGTGAGGACCTGGAAGAAGGAAGAAGAGGACCTCTATCTGCTGGAACTGAATGCGCCGCTAAACAGGAGCGAATTCGTTGCGAATGACCTCTATGTCCGCAATTTCATCCTGCGTACGAACGGTGCCCATTTCCAGAAGCTCCTCTCCCATATCCCGACTAAAGAGAAACACTACCGGGGCTTTGAAGATGTCTCGAAGCACTTCGATCCGTCGGTGCTCTCTTCCTGGAGCGTAGAGGATGAACGCTTCCTTGCGGAAAAGGAAGAAGAGAAACAGGATCTGGAATTCCATACGCTCTTCGATGTGAACCATCTGCTGAAGGACATGTCGGATTTCCTGTTCCCGCTGCGTTTTCGGACCTATGAGAACCTCAAGGAGATCGCCGTTCTGGCCGACCTCTACAGCATCTCCTACGACGGGATGAGAAACATCATCGCCAAAGTCGTACGGAGCGATAAAGATACCTTCGATAAGAAAGAACTGCAGACCCTCTGCCGCAAGGCGGCCATCGAATACCATCAGGTGGAAAAGGGCGCCTACGATACTCCGAACGTACAGTATCTGATGTCTTTGCAGGAAGGCAAGAAAGTCACCCGCTACGACAAGGAAGTACTGTACAATCTGGCTCATGAATACAAGCTCCCGACTCCGGTCATCAACGTGCTGATCGAATACAGCCTGAAACAGTGCGATAACCGGCTGATCGAGAAATATATCTATGCGGTCGCTGCCGACCTGCACCGCAACGACGTGAAGACCGTAGAAGCAGCGAAGATGAGACTGGAGAGAAACGACGGGAAGAAAGAGAAAGAAGTCCTGCCGGAGTACGATTCCAGCATCAATCCTGCTTTGGATGAGAAGAGACTGGAAGAACTCCTGAAGAGGAGGAAGACGAATGAATGAGAAAGAGATCCTGATGAGGGACCCTCATCTGAGGAAACTCATCGAAGAACATCATCTCAGCGATGATTATCTGCGCGATCATATCGGCACCCTGACGAGAGTCTACGAGTCCCGGAAGAAGTGTCTCGGCTGCAAGGGGCTCTATATGTGCTCCCAGAGCCGGCCGGGAGAAAGACTGTCGCTCTCTTACGACGGGATCCTGATCCGGGAAGTCGAACACTGCGAATATGAACGGAAGAAGGCCGCAAAGAAGGATTTCCTGGATTCCTTCGTCTATTCGGATATCCCGGAGAACCTATCTGAACTCGACCTCGACAATATCGGACTGGAAGATGCCTCTTTGCAGGGACTCTTCATCGAAGTATCGGATATCCTCGACGGCAAGAGAAAGAAGGGCCTGTATATCTCCGGAGACCTCGGTGTCGGCAAGACCTATATGTGCGTCGCCCTGGCCAATTCGCTGGTAAAGAAGGGGAAGAAAACGGCCTTCGTGAAAGTCTCGGACTTCATCAATGAACTGCGGAGGATCATCGTCACCGATACTCAGAGATATGATGAGACGATACGGAAACTGAAGGATAGCGAATATCTGATCCTGGATGATATCGGATCGGAATCGGTATCTTCCTTCTCGAGAGACGACATCCTCTTTCCGATCCTGGACTATCGGATGGAGCATAAGCTCATCACGCTGTTCACCTCCAACCTCAACAAGTCCGACTTATTGAGATACTATGCTTACGATAAATCCAACAAATCCGAACTCATGCGGGCAAAACGACTCGTAGAGAGGATCGATATACTGACAGACGCCTATGTACTGCAGGGGCGCAACAAAAGGAGAGAATCATGATACGCAAAATCGGTGTACTGACTTCGGGGGGAGATGCCCCGGGAATGAATGCGGCGATCCGCGCCGTTACCAGATGTGCTCTGGCAAGCGGGATCGATGTCGTCGGGATCCGCAACGGCTATAAAGGACTGGTAGAAGGGGACTATGTCCCGTTTGACCGCAACAGTGTCTCGGATATCGTCGAAAGAGGCGGTACGATCTTAGGCAGCGCCCGTCTTCCAGAATTCAAGAACGAGGAAGTCGTCGTCGGTGCGGTCAAGAAACTCAATGACTACGGAATCGATGCCCTCGTCGTCATCGGCGGAGACGGTACCTACCGCGGTGGTGATGCCCTGACGAAGCACGGCGTCAACTGCATCGGCATCCCGGGAACGATCGACAACGATATCCAGGGGACCAATTTCACGGTCGGTTTCGATACCGCCCTCGATACGGTCACTTCCTGCATCGATAAACTGAAAGATACCTCTTCTTCCCATCACCGCTGTTCCATCGTCGAAGTCATGGGCAACAAGTGCGGCGACCTCGCGATCTATGCGGCCATCGCCTGCGGTGCGGAAGTCGTCATCACTCCGGAGACCGGCTACGATGAAGAGGCTGTCCTCGACAAGCTCCGCTATCTCGATTCCATCGGCAAGAATCATGCGATCGTCGTCGTCACCGAGAAGATGGTCGATCCTAATTCTCTCGCCTCCAAGGTATCGGACTACACCTCCTATACCGGAAGAGCGACGATCCTAGGCTACATACAGCGAGGCGGATCTCCGTCTACTTCCGACCGTGTCCTGGCGACAAGACTCGGAGAAAAGGCCGTAGACCTCCTGATACAGGGCATTGGCGGTGTAGCGGTCGGTATCGAGAACGAAGTGATCACCTACCATCCGATCTCCGAGATCGTCAAGATGAGATCTCCTTCCCGTAAGGAACTCTATAGGGTATTCGACAAGACCGTTTAAACTCTCTATACGAGAGTTTTTCTTTTGGCAGGATAAGTACTCTTTCCCGGAGGATTCGTGTATAATGTAGGTAAGAAGAAGATGGTGTCTCATGTACCATATCAGCGATATAAAAAGATTTCTCAGATGTGAGAGACTGTACTGCTACAGTCTGAACGAGGAGAATGTATATAATGCGTATCTCAGGAACGATGAATCGATAAATGATCTTCTGCAGCAATACTTTTCCATGGAGAAGTGCTTTTCGGGTACCCGAAACGATCCCATGGATGTTTTCATAAAAGAAGAAGAGAATTACGAATGGTTCCAGAGAGCGAGACTGGATTATCAGGGGATCCGTTTCAATATCCCTGTGATGCATAAAGCAGGTGATGCCTATGATCTTTACTTCCTATATCCGAATACCTCTATACGTGAAGTCGATCTGACGACCTATCGGATCAGCTGCCAGTGTTTTAAGAAACTGGGCAGGAAGATCGCTTCCGTATCGCTTATCTATCTGAATAAAGATTATGTATTCCATAAGGAGCTGGACGTTCATGAACTGTTTAGCTGTACTGATATCATCAAGGGAAAAGATCTGAAAGAGCTCATCGAAGAGGAAGAGGTCGATTTTGAAGCGGCCTTACGGAAGATGAAAACGGCGCAACTGGAGAAATATCCTCCGCGCAGGAAGCGCTCCTGCCGTCTGAGAGAACGCTGCCGCCACTATTACGACTGCTTCCCGAAGGAGAAGGATCTTCCGGATGATTCGGTACTGACTCTCGTATCTTCAGCAGAGAAGCAGAAACTCTATGAAGAGGGGATCGAAATCCTGCGGGATATCGACAGCACACGCATCGAGGGAAACCCATTGCAGTATGCGCAGATCATGTCGAGCAGGAACGAGGGACTCTTCGTCGACAGGATGAAGCTGAGACTCTGGCTCAAACAGCTGAAGAAACGTCCTCTGTCCTTCGTGGACTTCGAATGGGACCGCTATCTCATTCCGGTCTATGAAGGCATGAAACCGCTCGATGTCGTATGTTTCGAGTATGCGCTCTTCGTTCTCAACGATAAGAACGAGCTGCACAAATATACATTTATCGGTACGGGAGACTGCCGCAGGGAATTCGTGGAAGGTCTCCTGAAGTATCTGCCGGAAGAAGGACCGATCCTGGCATACAATGCGGCCGGTGCGGAAGTCCTCCGTCTGAAGGAACTGACGAAGATCTATCCGGAGTATGCGGAAGATCTCGAGAAGATCACGTCCAGATTCACCGATCTGGCCATACCGTTCACAGAAGGAATGGTCTATGACCGGAGGATGAGAGGGGACCTCACTTTGAAGAGACTCGTATCGGTAGTCTCCGATCTCTCCTATAAAGATCTGGATATCGACAATGGAATGAAAGCCGTCTATTCGTGGCGAGACGTGGATAAGGGAACTGCAGCAGACAGCAAAGCCATCCTGTCGGACCTCGAAGAATACTGTTCATTAGACGCTTATGGATTATACCTGGTATACTGTTGGCTCAGCAAATTAGTTTCGTAAACTTTATACGGTAGAAAGGAGCAGAAACTATGAAGTTTATAATCTATGGAGAAAACGTCACTATCACTGAGGAAATGAGAAATCGGATCGAAGAGAAACTATCATTCCTCAACAAGTATCTCTCTGTCGATGAGAATACGACAGCGAGAGTCACCGTTAAGATCTACGGTACATCCCTGAAAGTAGAGGTGACCATACCGACGAAAGTAGGCCTGCTGCGTTCGGAAGTCGTCCATGATGATTTCTATACGGCAGCCGATCTGGCTATCGATAAATTGGAAGATCAGGTACGCAGGCAGAAAGGAAGACTCTCCCGCCGTCATAAAGACTCCTTAGCGGAATCCTTCATCGAAGAAGATACTCCGGAAAAGGATGTTGCGGTCAGAACCAAGACGGTCTATGCAGAGGAGATGGTACTGGATGAAGCGATCATGAAGATGGAGATGCTGTCGCACAGTTTCTTCATCTACAAAGATACAGACGAAGACAAGCTGGCAGTCGTCTACAAGAGAAACGACGGACAGTATGGTCTGATAGAGATCATTGAATAATAATTATTATCTTTACAACAGCACTAGGGACTTCACGGTTTGTTAGATGATTATGAGAGACATGGACAGCCGTTATGCCATCCGCGCAGTATCCGACAGTTATCTGAGACTTAAAAGAGTCTTGAAGGAAGACGAGATCGGACTGGTCAGGAGACCCCGCGATATCGTTCTGACGGCAGACAAGATCGTTTCCCGCACAGAACTGATAGTAGACTCTCTGCCGGAACAGGACCGCTTCATCATTTACAATGAAGTGATCCTGGGAAAAAAGGGAGACTGGTATCGCGATTATCTTTCTCCTGCGACCTACTATCGGCACCGCAAGGGTGCATATGATCGGTTTATCCGTTGTTTAAATCAGTAAATGACGATAAAATTGTATTAGAACAAAAAGGAGAGAAACAAGTTATGCTTAAAGGAATTGCAGCTTCCAGCGGTATCGCTGTAGGAAAAGTGTATAAGCTGGAAGCACCGAAGGTCGTGATCAGAGAAGACGTGACGACGTCCGTCGATGAAAGACTTGCTGAATTCAAAACTGCTTTGGAAAAGACAGTCCGTGACATTGAAAAGGTCAAGGAAAGAGCCAGTGCCAATCTGTCCGCAGAAGAACTGGCGATCTTTGATGCTCACCTGATGATGGCGAATGACCCGGAACTCGCTTCCCAGATCGAAGAACTGATCAAGGGCGGTGCCGGTGCCGATGCAGCTACCAAACAGGTATCGGACATGATGATCGGCATGTTTGAATCGATGGACGATGCATATTTCAAGGAAAGAGCTGCGGATATCCGCGACGTATCCTTCCGTTTACTCTGCAATATTCTCGGTCTGACGATCCCTGATCTGACGACGATCGATGAAGAAGTCATCATCGTTGCTAATGACCTGACGCCGTCCGATACAGCACAGCTCAATAAGAAATACACTCTCGGTTTCGTAACGGAGATCGGCGGACGCACATCTCACTCTGCGATCATGGCGAGATCCCTGGAGATCCCGGCAGTCGTCGGCTGCGCCGGCATCATGAGTGAAGTCAAGACCGGTGATCTGATCGTTATGGATGCTCTGGAAGGCAAAGTCCTGCTGAATCCGACAGAGGAAGAAGTCAGGGAATACAACGCCAAGAAAGAAGCCTTCCTGGAAGAAAGAGAAGCACTGAAAGTCCTCAAGGACGCTCCATCGGTAACGACGGATGGTCATGAAGTCGAACTGGCCGGAAATATCGGCGGTCCGAAGGATGTTGAAGGTGTCCTCAACAACGGCGGCGAAGGTGTCGGTCTCTTCCGTACCGAATTCCTCTATATGAATTCCGAAGCGGACTTCCCGACAGAAGAAGAACAGTTCGAAGCTTATAAGGCCGTTCTTGAAGGAATGCAGGGCAAGAAAGTCGTCGTTCGTACACTCGATATCGGCGGCGATAAGAAACTGAACTACTTCACATTCCCGGAAGAGATGAACCCGTTCTTAGGCTACCGTGCGATTCGTTTCTGCTTAGACCGTAAGGATGTCTTCCGTACTCAGTTAAGAGCGCTCTGCCGTGCTTCCATATACGGCAAGCTCTGCATCATGTTCCCGATGATCGCTACGATCAACGAGTTCAATGAAGCGAGGGCTCTCTTTGAAGAAGAGAAGGCGAAACTCCTCGCCGAAGGTACTCCGGTATCCGAGAATATCGAAGTCGGTATGATGGTCGAGATCCCGGCAGCTGCCGTTCTCGCCGATCAGTTTGCGAAAGTAGCCGATTTCTTCTCCATCGGTACGAATGACCTGATCCAGTACTCCATGGCTGCTGACCGTATGTCGGAAAAAGTCTCCTACTTATATCAGCCGCTCAATCCATCGATCCTCCGTCTTGTCAAGATGACGATCGACGGTGCACACTCTCAGGGCAAATGGGCCGGTATGTGCGGCGAGATGGCCGGAGATGCCATGGCTGCACCGGTACTCCTCGGTCTCGGACTCGATGAGTTCTCCATGTCTGCAACATCCATCCTGCGCACGAGAAAAGTCATCCGCAACTTAAGCTATGCGGAGATGAAGGAAATGGCTGAAAAAGCTCTCACCTGCAGCAGGGAAGAAGAAGTTGCCGAAATGGTCAAAGGATATCTTAAGTAAAAAGACAGTCCGGTAATGCTATAATAGGGGATGGAAACATCCCCTTTTATTATGAAGAGAATCATGTTCATCAGCAGCGGGGGAGGACATCTGGAAGAACTGCTCCAGCTTGAACCGCTGTTCAGCAAATGCGAATATTCGCTCATCACCGAAAAGACGGCGACGACAAAGTATCTGAAGGAGAAGTATCGGAATGTCTCCTATCTTTTGTATGGGACCAAGGACCATCTGCTTCCTTATCTGATCATCTTCCCATTGAATATCCTGATCTCTTTCGTACTGTTTCTGAGATACCGTCCGGAGTATGTGATCACGACCGGAACGCATACGGCTGTTCCGATGTGCTATATCGCTCATCTTTTCCGGAAGAAAGTTGTCTTTATCGAGACGATGGCCAATTCCAACAAGGGGACGAAAGCCGGAAGGATGGTCTACCGTTTTGCGGATAAGTTCATCGTTCAGTGGGAATCCATGAAGGAAGTATATCCGGATGCGGAATACTGGGGGTGCATCTTCTCATGATCTTTGTGACACTGGGAACACAGGACAAGCCTTTTACAAGGCTTTTGGAAGCGATGGAGAACAGCAGCTGCACAGACCGTATCGTCGTGCAGGCAGGTTTTACGAAGTTCTCTTCGAAGAAGATGGAAGTCCGGGAATATATCGGCAAGGATGAATTCAGCAAACTGATCGAAGAGGCGGACATCGTCATATCCCATGGAGGAGTAGGCACGATCATGGAGTGCCTGAGAAGAAAGAAACGTCTGATCGTCGCTCCGCGTCTGGCGAAATACGGCGAACATCAGAACGACCATCAGCTGGAGATCACCCATACTTTCTATGAGAAGGGCTATCTGCTCAAATGGGAAGAGGGAGATGATATCGATCAGGTGATCAATGAGGCAAGACATTATCCATTTAAAGAGTACGACTTCTCCGGAAATAAGTTTCTGGAGAGATTATCGACATATTTAGGCTTATAATCTATAATATTGAACGAGGTGATTTTTTATGGGAAGAGCACATGAAGTAAGAGCGGCAGCCATGGCGAAAACCGCTGCCATGAAATCGAAATTATATTCCAGATACGGCAAGGAGATCTATATTGCCGCGAAATCCGGAGTTCCTGATCCGGAAATGAACCAGTCCTTAAAGAGAAAGATCGCAGAAGCCAAGGCCAACCAGGTCCCGGCCGATGTCATCAAGAGAGCTGTCGAGAAAGCCAAGGGCGGAGCAGCCGAGAGTTACGATTCTCTGCGTTATGAAGGCTTCGGACCGGGCAGTGCTACAGTCATCATCGACTGTCTGACCGACAACTCCAACCGTACAGTTGCAGCCATGAACCAGTGTTTCAATAAGGCTCACTGCAAGATGGGTGTCAAGGGTTCCGTTTCCTTCACGTATGACAATCTGGGCGTCCTCTCCTTCAAATATGACGATGAAGACAAGATGCTGGAAACACTGATCGATGCGGATGTCGATGTGAATGATATCGAAGTGGAAGAAGGGGAAATGACGGTATATGTCGATCCTTCTCAGCTCCACAAGGCTCAGGAAGCGATCGAAGCATTCATTCCGGACTGCGAATTCTCCGTATGTGCGATCAAGATGCTGCCGCAGGAATATGTGACACTCGATGATCCGCATGACAAGGAAATGTTTGAAAGACTGCTCCGTCTTCTCGATGAAGTAGACGACGTTCAGGAAGTATTCCATAACGTAGCTGAGTAATGGTCCGCCATTACTCTTTTTTATGAAAAAAAGGACCGTTCAGATGATGAACGGTCCTTTCAGTTCTTTGCGGATATATCCTTCCGGATCCTTCATAAGAGAGGCATAGAGCTGTGCCATCTTCCATTCCAGGGCTTTCTGTTTCTCCGGGAGTTTCTTGAACTGGGTGATGATATCGATGTCTTCTTCCTTCTTGAGTTCCTTGAGAAGTTCCTGTCCCCTGGTGTTGAAACCGAGGATGCGCAGGTAGTCTTCCTTCTCCAGATCCTGTTCTTCTTCCTTTGTGACATGCCCCAATAGGTGCAGGAGGATGCGCTGCAGACGGGAGCGGGTATAGCGGCGGGAGATGGAGGCGTTTATGAACTCTTCATAATCCCAGTACTTCTGAGCGTTCTTCTTTAAGAGATTCTCGATCCCTTCGCTCATCAGGAAGATATGAGAGAGTTCTTCTTCACTGAGAGTGATGAGAAGATGACGCAGGAAGGGGTAGAAGAGATCGATATAGAGCGGTTCTGAGATGGTCAACGGAGTAGAGAGGGAATAATCCTCATTCTTCCTGATCGCTTCTCTGATGGCCCGTGCGGAAGCCACAGGAGCCATTTCCGTACTCTGAAAGGAATTGGTGCGCTGTATCGATACCGGTGTGATGCCTGTCTTCTGCAGAGCTTTGAGATAGGTCACGGCCAGGATATCGTTGGGATAAAGAGATCTTGCGAGAAGACCGTAGGCCTTCGGATAGGAATGACCGTCATGGAGCAGTTCCTTGAGTCTTGTGACATCGATCTCCATGGAGGCATACTGTTTCAGTTCTTCGAGGTTGTTGGTCTCGGAACCGAAGACGAGATGGTCCGCATGGACCTTATCCAGCAGCGAGACGGCCTTGGATCCGAAGACGTAGGCATTCTGCACCGTGTCGATGTAGGGAAGTTCGATGACGAGATCGACTCCATTCTCGAGGGCTGCCTGTGTCTTCTGAAATTTATCGATGATCGAGATATCTCCCCGCTGACAGTAATTGCCGGACATCACCGCGACAAGGACATCGGGATCCGTCAGTTCCCGGGCCTTTTCGATATGATAGCGGTGGCCGTTATGGAAGGGGTTATATTCGACGATTATACCTGTAACTTTCATAGATTCATTATATAATACTGATATGAAAATCACGCAGAACGATTTATACAGGATCGATACGGAACGGAACTATCCGGTAGATATGGAAAGATACGACGTCGACAACGTCTTTCTGAAGAGACTGGAGAAGGTTTCGGGCTATATCACTTTCTACTACGATATCGAAGACAAACTCGTCATTGACTACTCTCTTTCCGGAACGATGATCTGTCCGTGCGCCGTATCTCTGGAAGATGTAGAGGTCCCGTTCGAACTCTCGGACAATGATCTCGTGACCTTCAAGGATGGAGAAGAAGGCTTCTATGTCCGGGACGGGATCAGCCTGGAAGAACTGGTCTATGAGATCGTATTTCCGGAAGTGCCGATTAAAGTTGTCAAAAAAGAAAAAATAGTGTATTCTAGTGGGGACGGTTGGGCTTTTGTGAGTGAAGAAGACTTTAGAAACGAAAGAATTGACCCGCGCTTAGCGAAGCTCAAAGAGTATAAATTTGAGGAGGAGGAGTAACACAACATGGCTGTTCAGCAGAGAAGAAATTCCAAGACACGCAAGAACAAGAGAAGAACTCATTATAAACTGGCGGCACCTACTATGGTAAAATGCCCGAAATGCGGTGAATACAAGCTTCCGCATCGTGCCTGCCCGAAGTGCGGCGCATTATAATAGCCTTCTGACCGCGTAGAGCGGTTTTTTCTTTCCTTGGAAGACCTGTAATGGTCTTCTTTTTTTATGCCTGCAGAAGCTTTGAAACGAGGCTGAGAGGGAAGATCCGGGAGAGACTGAAAGCGCTTTAAAAAAGTTGTGATTTCTGCGATATTTTCGCAGATTTTTTATTTACAAATACGAAATATATGTCATAATAGTGGTATAAAGTGGTTGAAAGTGGAGGAAAGTGGTAGATGTTTATCGGTGAATACTCACATAACATCGATTCCAAGGGCAGGATCATCATTCCTGCCAGATTCCGCGAGGAACTGCATTCCCATTTCATTCTGACAAGAGGTTTTGATGGCTGTCTGACCATTTATTCCCTGGAACAGTGGAATAAACTCTTCGAAGAGATCAATAAGCTTCCAACTACCAAAAAAGCGACCCGTCAGTATATCCATGTACTGACCAGCAGAGCCACTGAATGTGAGATAGACAACCAGGGGCGTATCCAGATCCCGTCTTTCCTCTCCAAGCCGGTAGGTTTGAAGAAGGAATGTGCGATCGTCGGGGTAAATGACCACGTCGAGATCTGGGACAGAGAGACCTGGGAACACTATTACGACGATGCTTCCGATAACTTCGAAGACGTCGCAGAGAACCTCAGTGACCTGCTCAAAGATGACTAAACACGTACCGGTGATGCCTGCGGAGACGCTGGACATGCTGGATGTCAAAGAAGACGGCATCTACGTGGACGGTACTCTCGGCAGAGGCGGTCACAGCCGGTTGATCCTCGAGAAGCTCAAAACAGGAAAACTATACTGCTTTGACCTGGACGAGGATGCGATCAGGGAAAGTAAAGAGAATCTCAGAGATTTCCCGAATGTAACGTTCATTCATGACAATTTCATGAATATGGATCGCTATGTGAAGGAAGTGGATGGTATTCTCCTCGATCTCGGAGTATCTTCTCCTCAGTTTGATGAAGGGGACAGAGGCTTCTCCTACCGCTATGACGGACCGCTCGATATGAGGATGGACAGGGAAGATTCCCTGACTGCCTACGAAGTGGTGAACCGTTACAGCGAAGAAGAGATCATGAGAGTATTACGGGACTACGGGGAAGAAAGATACGCCCGCAGCATTGCCCGTAAGATATGCGAAGAAAGGAAGAATAAGCCGATCGAGACGACACTGGAACTCGTCGAGGTCATCAAGAGCGCACTTCCTTTCAAAGAACTGAAGAAAAAGGGTCATCCTGCGAAGCAGACCTTCCAGGCGATCCGCATCGAGGTGAATCACGAACTGGATTCCCTCAAGACCTTCCTGTCCCGTTTCGACAAGATCCTGAGACCGGGCGGAAGAGTCGTCATCATCACGTTCCATTCTCTGGAAGACCGGCTCGTGAAGCACAGTTTCAAAGCGCTGACCACTGTCGAAGACGACAAGAGGATCATGAAGAGACCGGAAGAAGTGGAGCAGGCAAATTACGTATTACTCAGCCGCAAGGCCGTTACGGCTCAGGAAGAGGAACTTGAGTCAAATCACCGCGCAAAGAGCGCAAAAGTAAGAGGGGTAGAGAAATTATGGCAAAAATCGTAAAGAAGAAAAAAAGAAGATTATCGTTCGTCGCTAAAGCCGGGATCTTTTTCATCTTCTCTTTAGTGTGCCTGCTGGGAAGCAGACTTTACGTCGGTACCATGAATACTTCTCTCACCATCAAGATCCAGAAGATGAACAACGAGATCGCCTCTCTCAAAGCGGAAAATCAGAATCTCAACATCGAGATCCAGACGCTGCAGAATAAAGAAAGAGTGTACGTAATCGCTGAAGATGCTGGACTAAACCAGAACCAGGATAATATAATTTCCATTAGAGAAGACTAGGTTCTATGAAGGGAAGTAATCGCCGATTACATCTCGTATACGCGATCTCATTAATCGCTGTCTTTCTGACGGTGGTTAATGTTTTTGTTATTGTGCTGGGGCATGTGCATATCCGTTCCATGACGGATCTCGATCCCTATGTCGATTCCGTTTCTTCCGTCTCGGAAGTCATCTATGCCAACAGAGGAAATATCTTCGATATCAACGGGGAAGTCGTCGCTCAGGATGTCCAGACCTACGACATCATCTGCTACCTCGATCAGAACCGTTCTTCCAACAAAAACAACATCGCCTATGTCGATGATCCGCTGTATGCCTCTCAGGTCCTTTCGACGATCCTGGGCATGGACCAGCAGACCATCTATGAATACCTGACTCCGGCTACCTATCACTACCAGGTAGAGCTTGGTCCGAAGGGAAGGAACCTTTCCGAGGAACAGGTCAATGAGATCTTGAGTTATCCGAACCTTCACGGTATCGGTTTCCGTACATCCTATAAGCGCTACTATCCGAAGGGTTCGGATTTTTCGCCGTATGTAGTCGGCTACGCCCGCAGCGACGATACCGGCAAGCTGGTAGGGGAAATGGGCATCGAAGCCATCCTCAACAAAGAACTCAGCGGTACTGACGGCTATCATGCCTTCCAGAGAGACAAGCACGGCTATGTCCTTCCGGGTATGTATGAAGAGATCACCGAAGCACAGAACGGCTATGACGTCTATCTGACCGTCGATACTTCGATACAGGAAGCGCTGGAGACATCCTTCGATGAAGTCGTCTCCCAGAACAATGCCGTACAGGCCTGGGGCGCCGTTATGGAGGTAGCTACCGGCAAGATCCTTGCCTGGGGCCAGACACCATCCTTCGATCCGAACGATCTGGAGATCTCCGACTGGAACAACTACGGTTCCCAGATCGCTTATGAACCGGGTTCTGTCATGAAGTCCTTCATCTATGCGGCAGCCATGGACATGGGTGTCTACAACGGCGAGAATACTTACGACTCTTCCCCGTACTGCTACCTGGCAGGTCCGGGAAATTCTCCATACCGGAGCTATGACGGTTCTTTCGGCTGTATCCACAATGCCGGCGATAAGAACTGGGGCACGATCCCGATCGATTACGGTCTCATCTATTCCTCCAACGTCGCAACTTCAACGCTGTTAAGCGATTATGTCGGACCGGAGAACTTTATCCAGTATCTGGAGAAGTTCGGTTTCTTCGAATCCGTCGATACACTCGGTCTTCCGGATGTCACCGGAAAACTGAATTTCACCTATCCGTCCGAAAAACTGTCTCTGACCTACGGTCAGGGATCCAGCGTCACAACGCTGCAGCTGCTGCAGGGATATTCCGCCATCTTCGGAAACGGCGAGATGATCAAACCTTATATCGTCGACAAGATCGTCGATACCGACAACTCCCAGATCGTCTATGAAGGGGAGAGGACCGTCGTGTCGACACCGATCAGCGAACAGACCGCAAAACAGATGCAGGATCTGCTGCGCCGGGTCGTATCGGATCCGGGCGGAACGGCCCAGTTCTACGGCATCGATGAAGTCGAGATCATGGCCAAGACCGGTACTTCCGAGATCGCGACCGATTTCGGCTATTCTTCCGATTATTCCATCCAGTCCGTCATGATGGGCTTCCCGTACGGCGATCCGAAATATGTCGTATACTATGCCTACATCTCGCCATATGATTACTACAACCACCTGAAGAGCGCTCCGGTCACCAACCTGCTGAAGCGTATCGCCATCCTGACGAATGTCGGCTATGATCCGGATCTCGTGATCAGCGATGTGACGATCGAGAAACAGGTCATGCCGAATGTCACCGGCCTCAGTGTCAGCGAAGCGGAAAAGACCCTGAAAGAGGATATGGGCACCAATGTGGTCCGTATCGGAAACGGTCTGTCGGTCGTCGACCAGTATCCGAAGAAGGGCTCTTCGGTCTATACCACAGAGAAGGTTTTTATCCTGACCGACGGCAATTCTATCTCTTTACCGGACTTTAAAGGCTGGACGAGAAAAGAGATCGTCAATTACTGGACGCTGAGCGGTATCCCGATCACGATGGACGGATACGGAGTCGTCAAGGAACAGAGTCTTCCGGAAGGAACGGTTGTTTCCGGAAACAGTAATGTGATAGTATATCTAGGTTCGATCGAAACGAACATCTCCCTCGATCCGAAGACAGAGCCTGTCGAAGAGCCGGATGAAGAGCCGGCTGAAGAACCTGTCGAAGAGCCTGAGGAATAAGAACAGGAAGTAAAGATATGAGTTTCATAATTGTATGTCTGATCGGATTTGCGGCATCTTTTGCCCTGCTGTGCATCCTGATGCCGATCTATATCCGTACTTTAAAACAGCACAAGATCAATCAGGAGGTGAGTGAATACTCCCTCGAAGAATATAAGCAGAAATCGAAGACGCCGATCATGGGAGGTCTTCTTTTCGTGGTCGTACCTCTGATCGTCTTCTTTACGATCCGCGGTCGCATCCTGACCGAACGTTCGACGCTGCTGGTGCTCCTGTCCTACGTCCTCTTCTGTCTCGTCGGATTTGCGGATGACATTCTGATCATCCTGAGACATGACAATAACGGTCTTTCTCCGAAGGTAAAACTCATCATGGAGTTCATCTTCGTCATCTTTCTGTATTTCCTGTTCCGCGATGTCATCTCCAATAACGTATATATCCCGTTCCTGAAACTGAACGTGACGCTTCCTTGGTGGGGATTCCTGCCGTTTATGATCCTGCTGTATCTGGCCGAAGCCAACGCAGTCAATTTCACCGACGGTATGGACGGTCTCTGCGCCGGGGTATCCGTATTTGCGTTAAGCGCCTTTGCGGTCCTCTCCTACATCAAAGCCGACTATAATCTTGTGATCCTCATCGTCTGCATCATCGGCGGTCTGCTGGGCTATCTCGTCTTCAACCATTTCCCGGCCAAGATCTTCATGGGCGATTCCGGATCCTTAGCCTTAGGCGGACTCTTTGCGTCCATCGCCGTCGTTCTCGACAGTGAGATCGCCTTATTCTTTATCGGCGGCGTATTCGTCTGGGAAATGTTCTGCGTCGTCCTGCAGCTGAGCTGCGTCAAGCTCTTCCACAAGCGTATCTTCCGCTATACACCGATCCACTATGCCTTCGTCTTAAAGGGAATGAAGGAAGTGAAGGTCGTTTCCCTCTTCTATGTCATCGCCTTTATCTGCGCTGTCGTCGGCCTTTTTATAGGGGTGCATTGATGCAGTACCGTTATTTCCGTTCAGACGCTCCTCTGCGCGATAAGATTCTCGCTTCCGCCGGCATCGGTGAAGATGACCTGCGGATCGAGAGATACGGAAGAGAAGCGATCCCGGAAGTCGAATCGTTCAAAGAGAAACTCTTATCTCATCGGGATAAGCGTTTTTTCATTGTGGGGGACTACGACTGCGACGGGATCACGGCCACGGCCATCCTGAAGCGGCTGCTCGATCATCTGGGCATCTCTTCCAATTACTATCTTCCTTCCCGTCTCAAAGAAGGCTACGGGATCAATGAACATATCGTCCGTACCGCCAAGGAGAACGGTTTCGATGTCCTGCTTACTGCCGATAACGGTGTCGTGGCTCATGAGGCCATCAAACTGGCTCATGAACTGGGCATGGAAGTCTTCGTCCTGGATCATCACGAATACGAAAAAGAGCCGGACGTCGAAGCATTTCTTCATCCTCAGATCCTTCCGGAAGGGTATCGGAAACTCTGCGCCGGAGGTCTGTCCTATCTGCTTTCAAGCAGTTTCTATAACGATGAGCTGTCTCTTGTCTACGGCGGTCTGGCTACTCAGGCTGATATGGTCGGAGTTCTGGGATACAACCGCTATCTGCTGAAGGAGATGCTGAAGATCCTCAACAGGGGAAACATCTATCAAATCAATGCCCTGTCCGGAAAGAACAGCTATACCTATGATGATCTTTCCTTCTCGGTCATCCCGAAGATCAATGCGGTCTCCAGACTCGGTTTCAATGTGAACATGCTGGTGAAGTATCTGCTTGCTGATGAGACGACCTGTCTGAATGTCGCCAGGCAGATCGATCAGGTCAACCGCAGACGTCAGGATCTCACGAAGGAGATGGCGAAAAAGGCCGAAGAAAAGGCCGATGCGCGCTATGAACTGATGATCGTCAAAGATCCGTCCTTTCAGGAGGGGCTCTGCGGTCTCATCGCCAACAGGCTTCTGTATACCTACCACAAGCCGGTCCTGGTCCTCTCGGAAGAAGAAGGGGAACTCAAGGGAAGCGGCCGCAGCATCCCGGGCTTCCATCTGCATGACTACCTCAAGGGCTTTGAATACTTTACGACGTTCGGCGGCCACGATTCTGCGGTAGGCCTCTCTTTGAAGGGCGAGGACTATCCGAAACTGCTGGAGTATATCGCATCCTCGAAGCCGGTCTATGAAGAGGTCATCAAAGAGGTGATCATCCTGGAAGATGACGATGTCCGCTATGAAGCGTATAAGAGTTTTGAAGATCTGAGACCTTTCGGTGTCGATTTTCCCGAACCTCTCTTCGCTCTGAAGAAGCCGGAGATCAGCCGTTCCTTCCTGATAAAAGGCCTCTATCCGAAATACAGTCTGCGAAACGGACTGGAAGCCATCAGCTTCGATATGAGGGAGATAAGAGAAGATATCGGATACATGATCGGCCATCTTCAGAAAGACCGCTACCGTCATTACGGGGTCTCGTTTCTGATTGAAGAATTGCAGTAGTTTTATTATAATTAAAAAGTATTTTAAGGAGGTTCAACTCGCTATGAACTATAAAGATTACATTGCAGCAGTACAGGATTTCCCGAAAGAAGGAATTCTGTTCCGTGATATCACTCCGCTGATGCAGAATGGAGAAGTCTTCCACGCTGCATGCGAAGAGATCAAAGACTTTGCGGTCAAGGTCGGTGCTGAAGTCGTCGCCGGACCGGAATCCCGCGGCTTTATTTTCGGATGTCCTGTGGCTTATGAACTGAATATCGGTTTCGTACCGGTACGTAAGCCGAACAAGCTTCCACGTGAGACGATCTCCTACAAGTATGATCTGGAGTACGGTTCCAACGAACTGCATATGCATAAGGATGCGATCAAGCCGGGACAGAGAGTCCTGATCGTCGATGATCTTCTCGCTACCGGCGGTACGATCGAAGCAGCGATCAAACTCGTAGAATCTCTGGGCGGTGTCGTTGCCGGATGTGCCTTCCTGATCGAACTCGAAGACCTCAAGG
>JAZPYW010000042.1:0-1993 GCA_045544415.1 Erysipelotrichaceae bacterium | reverse complement strand
GTAATACTCGTAATCTCTTTGACTGTAGGTATTCTCAGAGAGTTCCCGGTATTCCCGCAGAGCTCTTGAATAGGAATCGTATTTCTCTTTATAGGACTTCAGCATCTCCCTGCTTCCGCAGTATCTGTCCAATAGCGACAGATGGTTCTTCGGATTGAAGAGATACAGGGAATCTTTCTGGGAATGGATATCAACTTTGTTTTCAAAGAGTTTTTCCAGAAAAGACAGGGTCACGTTCGTGTCGTTGACTTTGATGATGTTCCGGTTGTCGGCTGAGAGGATCCTGCGAACGATGACTTCATCATCGTGATCGATCATCGCTTCATCCAGCTTTTCCTTCAGGTCTTCATCCAGGGTGAACACCCCTTCTACGCTCGCTCTATTCGCTCCCTGACGGATCAGCGAGGAATCGCTTCTACCCTTCAGCAGATGGGAAAGAGCTCCGACGATGATGGATTTTCCCGCACCGGTCTCGCCGGTGAACACGTGAAAACCGTTTCCGAATTCGATGGAAACGTCATCGATGATCGCATAGTTTTTAATGGACAGCGATTTAAGCATTTCTCCCCTTCTCGATCATAGAAAACAGCGAGCGGATATCGATCGACAGCTCTTCCTTTAACTGCAGGATAGAACCGTGTGCTACATAAGTATCATCGATACCGATCAGATGAAGCTGCGGATGAAGATCTTTCCGGTTGCAGAATTCCAGGATCTCATCACCGAGACCTCCTCTGAGGATATCGGTCGTATAGACGTAGATCGGGATATCTTTGCGGAAACACTCCTTCAGCATCTCTTCGTCGACCGGTTTGAGGAAACGGGCATTGATGAGATCGTATGGAAGATGGTTCTCGCGGATGAGACTGTTTAGTGTATCGGCATCCGGCCCGTAGGTGATGATGGCTGCCTCTGCATTATCATTATTGACGAGATATTCCCATTTTCCTACAGGGATCAGGGTAAATTCGTCATTTTCAGTCGTTTTTACCGTACCTCGCGGGTAGCGCAGCAGGAACGGATGCTCCTGAGAAAAGGCAGTGTGGAGAAGATCTCTCATTTCCCTGGCGTCTTTTCCTTCAGCGATCACGATATTCGGAAGAGAGCGGGCAATGGAGATATCGAAGACACCGTGATGAGTGTTTCCGTCTTCTCCGACGATGCCGGCTCTGTCGACTCCGAGCACGACCGGAAGGTCCATGCGGCAGAGGTCATGATTGAGCTGATCGTAGGCTCTCTGCAGGAAAGATGAATAGATCGAGACGAACGGTCTCTTCCCGTTTAAAGCGAGACCTGCCGAGAGTTCCAGGGCATGGTCTTCAGCGATACCGCAGTCGAAGGAACGTTCCGGGAAGGTGGAAAAGATATTTCCCAAGGCAGAACCAGAGATCATAGCCGGAGTGATCGTGACGATGTCTTTATTGACTTTCATCTGATCATATACCGCATCGGCGATGACGGCACTGTAGCTTTTGTATCCTTCCGGTACTGCATTCAGCGGTTTTCCGGTGGCGATATCGAAACGCGGCACCCCGTGCCATTTACCGGTACGGTCGGCTTCCGCAAACGGATATCCCTTCCCTTTTGTCGTGACGCAGTGTACGACGCACGGGATGTCTTTTCTCTTGGCGGTATCAAAGGCACGGATCATCTCCTTGATGTCGTGTCCGTCTACCGGTCCTATATAATCGATCCCGAATTCCTTGAATACTCCGGAATCGAGTACGGTCTTTTTGATCGCTTCCTTGAAGTTGTGGATCCCCTTGATCGTCGATTCACCGAAGGTCTGCTTTGCGAGTACGGATTTGATGTTTTCCTTCAGACTGACATAGCCCTTGGAACTTCTCAATGAGGCAAAGCCTTTTGTGAGTGCTCCGACATTGCGGGATATGGACATATTGTTGTCGTTGAAGATGATGACCATGTTTCTCTTCTCGAAACCGATCTCGTTGAGGGCCTCAAGAGAGAGACCGGTATTGAGAGCCCCGTCACC
>JAZPYW010000041.1:0-5389 GCA_045544415.1 Erysipelotrichaceae bacterium | reverse complement strand
TTTCAAAGATCGATCGCTGCGCTTCTGAGAAGTGTTTCTCAATTTGGCGCTCACTTATATTACCACATCCCGATGGGGACGTCAACACTTTTTTTCAACTTTTTTCGAAGTTTCTGAAGTGCGGCGGTGCGGGGGGTTGCTGACGGCCGATGGCCCGCATCCTCACTGTGGTACCGGAGTGTGTTTAAAAAACCCACATCCAGACATGCATACCTTGGACAATGAACTCTATCTTATATGTATAGGGTAGAATCTCAAATATGCGTGTAGTTATATGTTACACCACTTTTACCGAAATGGAATACTTTTTTTCAATTTTTTTGCCCTTTTTACGATGAAAACGTTCTCATTTTCACTAATGAGACGATTCGGCTGATTAATACCACATTTTTTCTCTGTTCTACCCGTTTTTATAAAGAAAACTTCCTTTCGGAAGTCTCTTTTATCGTTATTATTCGCTGTATCGGATACGGATGCGGAAACGGTTCTTCTCCTTATCTCCGGATGCTTCGATCATATCTTTATGTATTTTTAAAGATATATCTATTTTTCCTCCATAGAGGATCTCGGTTCCGTAGTCCGCTTCGATCTCCCGGATCGTCCTTCCTTCCGCTGCCTGAGGGATATGGTCTTCTACCAGATCATAATAATGAGTATTGTTCATATGGCCGTTCAGATCACAGTAGCTGTACGGAACTGTAAAAGAGAATGTTTCTTCTCCCTTAGGAAAAGACATATGCACCGGCATTTCCATCTCTCTTCCGGTCTTTACGCCCGGTATGATGATATCCCATCTGTCCGGAAAGATCATCTTTCTCGTCTTCTGATCCACCAGCATCCAGATCATCGATGCTTCCACCAGCAGTGTCCCCTTCTCATCCAGGATCTGATAATAGCGCGGGAAGAGCACATGCAGCGTTTCTCCCGGCCAGGTCACGACCGTGATCGTATCGTCGTAATGAGGCATATGGTGGATGAGGACCTTCTGCTGGAGAACGACCCACAAAAGGCCCCTGTCCAGGGTCCTGTTTCTTCCCATGCCGAGAGCTTCCGTATGGGCGATCGATGCTTCCTGCAGCAGTTCGAAGAGTTTTGAAGTCTTGAGCCGCTGATGAAGATCGACGTCTTTATTCTTTAAAGTAACAGTATTACTGTATATTTCCATCTTAGTTCTTCGGCATATAAGCCAGGATCATATCTGCCAGGTCGCGGATCGTACGGATATCGTTCCATTTCTCATCCGGGATCTTGACGCCGAATTCACCTTCCAGTTTCGTCAGTACGAGGATAAAGCCCATAGAGTCGATATTGGTCTTCTCGTTGAGGACCGTGTCTTCGCTCAGTTCGCTGCCGAACATATCCGGCACATTGTCCTTTATCGTTTTAAAGATGCTCGCTAATACTTTTTCTCTAGTTTCCATGATTGATCTCCTTCTGTATTTCCCATCTCTTTATTTTTCCGGTCGCCGTCCGCGGCAGATCGTGAGGAAGTATGACGACTTCCGTGATCTGATGTCCGCGCGGGAACTGTTTATTGACTTCTTCGATCTGCTGATAGATCTCTTCTGCCGGTGCTTTCGCTTTTGCGGCAGCCAGTACGGCTTTCGTACCCTTCAGGGCGATCACATACTCTTCCGCCTGAACGAGTCCCTTCAGTTTCCCTTCGTACTCCGGCAGATACATCTTAGTACCGTCCGGGAAGACCAGGATATCTTTTTTCCGTCCGGTGATATGCAGAAGACCGTCTTCATCGGTCCTTCCCAGATCGCCGGTAGACAGCCAGCCGTCCTGAAGGACTGCCTTCGTGTCTTCATCCCGTTTATAGTATCCCTGCATCATGCAGCTGTCGACTTTCACACTGATCTCGCCGTCTTCTTCGATGCGGATCTCGTCATCCGGACAGATCGTCATCGCCCGCGGATCATCCCCAATACTCAGGGCGACTCCGGAACTCGTCTCGGTAAGACCGTAGCCGAAGGAGATGCGTATCCCCTTCGCTTTCACTGCCTGCAGGAAGGCATCCGGACAGTCTCCGGCACCGACCAGGATCAGTTTCAGTTCTTCATTGAGCAGCTGATGCTGAAGCAGGAATCCCAGCAGCATCGGTACCAGCGACACTGCTGTCGGCCGGTAATACTTTAAATCATCTATATAGTGTCTCGGTCCTCTTCCCAGAGCCACACAGGCGCCGCAGGTATATCCCCACAAAAGACCACAGACAAAGCCGAACACGTGACCTAAAGGCAGCACGTTCAGCAGGATATCGTCTTCCGATAACGGCAGGCACATCGAACCGTTCCAGGCACTCGCACAGAAGGAAGACTCCGTAAGCACGACCGCCTTCGCCTGTTCTGTAGTACCGCTCGTGAAAAACAGCAGTTTTCCCTTTCCGCCTTTTACTCCCTGTTTCAGATAAGGGGCCATCTCTTCTTTGAGATCTTCCCTTCCATAGAGGAGATCGACATCGGTATAGGAACAGAGGACCTTCAGTGTATCTACCGGAAGGTTCCGCTCCATCATCACTACCTGTAATCCCGCTTCCACTGCCGCAAAGACCGTTACGATGCAGCGGTAGGAACCGTCTGCCAGTATGGCGATACAGGTCTTATCCGTTTCTTTCAGCTCTTCCGATCTCTTTACGATATCTTCACGGAAGTCCCGGAAGGACTTTTTCTTCATTCCTTCTTCTTCAAAAAGAAAAGCCATTTTATCTCCGTAACGTTCTGAGAGATCTGCTGTCATTTCCCTGAAACTCTGATATTTCATAAAAAAATCGTACCCTTCACGAAAAGTGTACCATATATTCGTGCATTATTTACCGATATGTTTTACAATAATAGTACTGGTTAAACCAATATAGGGGAGGAAACTATAACAATGGATAAGAACATTCGTATCGCCATTATCGGTGGTGGCCCGGCCGGTCTTTCTGCCGGAATGTACCTCGAGAAAAAAGGCTACGAAAACTACACGATTCTCGAAAAGAATGACCATGTAGGCGGTAAGTGTCATTCTCCTTACTACAATGGCCGCCGTTATGAGATGGGTGCTATCATGGGTGTCCCTTCTTACTACGCTGTCCATGATGTAGAAGAATTCTGCGGCATCACACATGATGGTCCGAAACTGAACCGTAACTACAAGAACAAAGACGGTAAAGTCATCGAGCCGTTCGAACCGAAGAAGAACCCGTTACGTATCCCTCATCTTCTGAAGATGAAGGCTCAGGTCAAGAAACTCGGCGAGATCCTCGAAACGAAGTACAAAGGCTACGACCTCAACGGTCACCGCGGTGTTGCACAGGGCCGTTACGACGGTTATGCAGTAACTCCGGGAAGAGAAAGAGTCTCCGGCGAGAACCCGAACCTGAAAGACCTCGCTCTGCCGTTCAAGAAATGGTGCGAGATCAACGGTGTTGAACTGACTCAGGAGATCTGGATCGGCCCGTACACTTCCTTCGGTTACGGTTACTTCGATGAGATCCCGGCTGCTTACGTTCTGAAATACTTAGACTTCCAGACGACGATGAACTTCGTCAACATCAACCTCTGGACTTGGAAGAACGGTACTCAGTTCATCTGGGAAAGCCTCGATGCAAAACTGAAGAACCATGCACGCCTCAACAGCGATATCACGAAAGTTGAAAGAAAAGACGGTAAAGTCTACATCACAGTCAACGGAAACGTTGAAGAATACGACAAGCTGATCGTAACTGCTCCGCTGCAGTTCTTCGGACAGTATGCCGATATCCGTGAAGATGAAAAGAAACACTTCGACAAGATCGACTACGAGCGCTACGATGTATTGGCAGTAGAGACGAAGCCGGAAGATCATCCGGAGATCTCCTACTACGTATTCGACAACATGACTCCGGACAGATACGGACACCTGATGGTCTACTACCGCAGATGGAGAGATGACGTCAACCAGGTCATCACGACATATGCCCTCAGAAACCACAAGGACAAACCGGAGATCCCGTACGAGGAATGCAAGAAGACCGTTCTGGAAGACCTCAAGGCTATGCGTAACCCGGCTTCCAACGTCGTCAACGAACAGTCCTGGTACTACTTCCCGCATGTCTTCTCCGAAGATTACGCAAACGGCTGGTATGATGAAGTCGAAGCGATGCAGGGTAAATACGACACTTACTATGCCGGTGAGATCATGGCCTTCGGCGACATGGACGAAACGGCTGAATACTCTTACGAATTAGTCGAAAGATTCTTCTAAGAGACACGCAAAGCTGCGCACTGCGCAGCTTTTTTTCTGCATCAGAAAAGCACCCGGAGGTGCTAGACGATCGATTTCATAAACATGTCGAATTCTCTGCGCATATAATCGAGAGACAATGACGGATCCCTTTGCAGGAGGACTTCATAGAACTCCTTCATCGACTGCACGCAGGCTCTCGGACCGAGTTTCTCCACGGCTTTCTCCCAGTAGATGATGGAAGTATATTCAAAAGTATTGAAGAGGAGCGGAAGGATGAAGTTTCCGGAAGCGACGACGATGCGGTGATGGAAACGGAAGAACTTTCCCGCCAGTTCCCTGTGATCGATCTCTTCTTCTTCGAGATACTCTTCCGCATCCCGGACGAGTTCTCCCAGTTCTGCTGCCGATCCTTCATCGAGATCGCTTCCCAGCAGTTCCAGAGCCTTTCCTTCGATGGCCATACGCATATCCAGCATGTCCTGGGTATACTTGTGCGGGAAGTCTCCGCCGCTGAACTGCAGGAGAAGATTCAGGGTCTCGATCGTACCGGTGCGGGAGAAGTCCGCCGCATAGGTCCCATGTCTCTGTATCGTCTTGACAAAGCCCATGCGTTCCAGTTCGACGAACGCAAAATGAACGGCTGATTTCGAGATCCCCTCCTGTTCGGCGATCTCTCTTTCGGTAGGAAATCTCTCTCCCGGACCGATCTCTCCGCGGATGATCCTTCCGGCTGTCCTTTCGACGAATTCCTGCTGGAGCGTCTTCTTCTTTCCTTCTTTTTTCATACCCGCATTGTACCAAAAAGAAGGATACTTATAAACAGAGATACACCCGCCCCACTTCATTGACCATTACTCTTATTAAATATTATAATATTCTTGGTTTAACCACAAAGGAGGTTACTGCATGGCATTTTATAAAGACCATTATGATGTCATCGTCATCGGCGGTGCCCTTGCCGGCATGAGCTGCGCGATGAAACTGGCATCAGAAGGTAAAGATGTCCTGATCCTGGAACGTCATAATGTTCCAGGAGGACTGGCAACATCCTTCGTCCGCAACGGCGTCGAAATGGAAGCTACGCTCCATGAGATGATGTCGATCGGACCGGAGGAAAGACCGCTCTTCATCCGTGAATACCTGGATGAGATGGGCGTCAAGATCAACTGGCTCC
>JAZPYW010000040.1:0-6705 GCA_045544415.1 Erysipelotrichaceae bacterium | reverse complement strand
CCATACGATCGATCCTTCCTGCATAACGGAGAGAGTTCATCAGTACGAGTCCTTCTCCTGCAGCGATCCGCTTCTTGAGAAGATGAGCGACGAAGACCTGATCACCCTTGTAGTAGGCGGCGGTACATCAGCCAAAGGTCTGCAGGTCGAAGCCATGGGTGCTTCCGGAACGACGACGCAGAAACTGTATGACAAATACGGGATCCCGAATATCGTCCTGTCCGATGGTCCTCAGGGTCTCAACCTGACTTCCCATGTCGTAGAACTGGCAGACGGTTCCAGCAAGGCAGCGAAAGTGCCGCATGTCCTGGAAGCTTATAAACGCTATCTCTTCGGCTTCTCGGGCATCGCTTTACGTTCGCAGATGGCTGATCCGTCCGAGGGTACAGTACACTATCAGTTCGCGACAGCCTGGCCGTGTACGAAACTGCTGGCTCAGACCTTCGATACTCAACTGGCAGAAAGAGTCGGCAGCGGTATCGGAAAAGAGATGGAGATGTACGGAGTCACTGTATGGCTGGCACCGGGTATGAACATCCAGAGAAATCCTCTCTGCGGCCGGAATTTCGAATACTGCAGTGAAGATCCGCTCCTTTCCGGAAAGATCGCTGCATCTCTGACAAGAGGAGTTCAGTCCCATGAGGGAAGATATGTCTCGATCAAACATTTTGCGGCCAACAACTGTGAACTGCAGCGCAATATGTCTTCTTCCAATCTGAGTGAAAAGACTCTGAGAGAGATCTATCTCCGCGGCTTTGAGATCGCTGTGAAGGAAAGCAGACCGGCGACCGTCATGGCTGCCTACAATAAAGTAAACGGTGTCTACTGCACCAATAACGATGACCTCCTCAACAAGGTCCTGAGAAATGAATGGGGCTTTGAAGGCATGGTGATGTCCGACTGGGATTCCATGAAGGCTTCCCGTCAGGATCCTTGTGCACCGGAATCCTCTGATGTACAGAAGGCCAATGAAAACGGATGCGATCTGATCATGCCGGGAAGACCGGATCAGCACGTCGCACTGAAGAAAGGCCTGGAAGAAGGAAAGGTCAATAGAGAAACGCTGATCACAAGTGCCGCCAGAGTACTGGCACTGATCCGCAAAAACAGGGAGATCGAATTATGAGAAAAGTACAGAATTTCAATGATCAATGGCTCTTTCTGAAGAAGGATGAAGTATATGCATCCCTTCCTCAGGAAGGCGAAAATATCACACTGCCGCATTCCTGGAACGCAAAAGACGGCCAGGATGGCGGAAACGACTACTACAGAGGTACCTGCGCCTATGTGAAGGAATTCACGAGACCGAAAGGAGAAGAGAAAAATATCCTGGAGTTTGACGGAGTCTTCCATACGGCTGAGGTATACCTCAACGGACTTCGTATCTGCACTCACGAAGGCGGCTATTCCCGCTTCCGTGTCGAACTGAAGGATCTGCAGGATGAGAACGTTTTATGCGTCCTCGTCAGCAACGAGAAAAGCGAGCGTGTCTATCCGCAGAAAGCTGATTTCACCTTCTATGGAGGCATCTACCGCGACGTGAAGCTGATCAGTGTTCCGGAGAGACATTTTGAACTCATCAAAGACGGAACTCCGGGTATCAAGGTGACTCCGTGTGTCGAAGGAAGAAACGGAAAAGTCCTTGTAGAGACCTGGCAGAACGGAGACGGCACAGTGCGCTTTACGATCGGTGACTGCGTCAAAGAAGCGGGAAGCAGAAACGGACATGCGGAAGCGCTGTTCGAGTTTGAAGAAGTGCACCTCTGGGATGGGCTGCAGGATCCGTATCTCTATGAAGTGAAGGCAGAATACGAGGGAGATGAAGTTTCTACCCGCTTCGGTTTCCGCACGATGGAAGTCGATCCTCAAAAGGGTTTCCTCTTAAACGGAAGACCATACCCTCTGCGCGGTGTCTCCCGTCACCAGGACCGCTGGCAGATGGGAAATGCGATCACGCTGAAGGAACATAGAGAGGATATGGACATGATCAGAGAGATCGGTGCCAATTCCATCCGTCTGGCTCACTATCAGCACGCTCAGGAATTCTATGATCTCTGCGATGAGGCCGGTATGGTCGTCTGGGCCGAGATCCCGTATATCACTCTGCACATGAACGGGGGAAGAGAGAACACACTCGCGCAGATGAGAGAACTCATCACTCAGTGCTATAATCACCCGAGCATCGCTGTATGGGGACTCTCCAATGAGATCACTGCCTCCGGCAGCATCACGGAAGATCTGATGGAAAACCACCGGCTCCTGCAGGACTTATGCAAGAGGATGGATCCAAATCGTTATACCGTCATGGCTCATGCGTTCATGCTGGAGACGGACAGCGAACTGATCAGCATCGCCGACTTGGCTTCCTATAACCTCTACTTCGGCTGGTATCTCGGAGAACTGAAGGAAAACGATGAGTTCTTCGATGAATACCATACAAAATTCCCAAACCGGGCTATCGGCTTATCGGAATACGGGGCAGATGCCAATATCCAATACCATTCTTCTCATCCGCAAAGAGGCGATTATTCTGAAGAATATCAGTGTGTCTACCATGAACACATTCTGAAGATGATCGCAGAAAGACCGTATCTCTGGTGTACCTGTGTCTGGAATATGTTCGACTTCGGTGCCGACGGAAGAAACGAAGGAGGAAGAAACGGTCAGAATCAGAAGGGTCTGGTCAGTATCGACCGCAAGATCCGCAAGGATGCCTTCTACCTCTATAAAGCTTTCTGGTCCAAAGAACCGTTCGTTCATGTCTGCGGCAGAAGATATGTCAACCGGGCAGAAGAGAAGACGACGGTCAAGGTCTATACGAACCTCAATGAGATCTCCCTCTATGTCGATGATCAGCTTGTAGAGACAAAGAAGGGCGATAAGATCTTCACATTTGAAGTAGGGATCTGCGGAAGACATCATATCAAAGCGGTAAGCGGCAGCTTCTGTGATGAGATCGAAGTCGTCAAGACAGAAAAGGCTGATCCGGAATACCAGCTGCTCGATAACGAGATCGTCAACTGGTTTGAAAAGGAAGAGATCGATCCGGATTACTATTCGATCAAGGATACCTTCGGGGCTCTGATGTCTCATCCGGCATCGGCAGCGATCGTAGGCAGGATCATGGAAGCAGCGAAAGCCTCCCGAGGAGAAGTAGCGGAAGCCAGTTCCAACAATGCCAACCTGCAGAAGATGCTGGCGAAGATGACCTTTGAATCATTGCTGAAGCAGGCCGGACCGGCGATCAAACCGGAAATGATCCGTTCATTAAACGAAGCACTGCAGAAGATAAGGAAGGTACAGAAATGATCTTAAGTCTGAATACGAGGATCAAAGACCTGCTGGAATGCGAAGAATCTGCCAAGGTCCTCAACGAAAAACTTCCGGGACTGGTTAAGGTGGCTGAAAGCAACCCTCAGGCCCTGACACTTTCTCTTTCTCAGCTTATCAAGTATGCCCGGGTCAATAACGGGGATGCGATCCTGAATATGATCGGAAGAGAGTTCGATGAGATCAACAGGACCGTCAAGATCGTGACGAAGGCTGAAAAAGAAAAGATGGAATTCTTCAAAAAGGTCTGGGATGAAGAGAAGACCCGGGAAGAAAGACCGGAGACTCATCATCAGGACGCGATCTATCCGGGACAGCCTTGGCTCGACACCAAGGGAGAGAGGATACAGGCCCATGGTGCAGCCGTATATTATGAAGACGGTGTCTATTACTGGTACGGTGAAAACAAGGAATATACCGACGGAAAAAACGGGATCTGGACCTGGGGTCTTAAAGTCTATTCCTCTTCAGATCTCTATAACTGGACAGACAGAGGCTATCTGATCCCGCCGAATATCACGGATCCGGATTCCTCGATGTTTCCAAGCAAGCGGACAGACCGTCCGCACATCATCAAGTGCGATAAGACCGGAAAATATGTCTGCTGGTTCAAACTCTCCGGCGCGGAAGCAGCTTTCTCCATCTACCAGGCAGATTCTCTGCTGGGAAAATATGAAGAAGTCGCAAATCTCTATAATCCGAACGGCTATAAGATCGGCGACTTTGACCTGATCAAAGATGAAGACACGAAGAAAGCCTACATCTATTTTGACGGTGACCACAAATCTACGGTATGCATGCGTCTGTCTGATGATTATCTGAAAGCGGAAGAAGTCGTCTGCGAGAGCTATAAAGACCTCAAACCGCCGTTCACCAGAGAAGCTCAGTCGTTATTTGAGTTCAACGGAAAGAAATATATGCTGACGAGCTCCATGAGCGGCTATGTACCGAACAAGAGCGACTGTGCTAAGGCAGATAAATGGACAGATGAATTCATCAGTATCGGTGATCCGCATGTCAACGATGAGAGCTGTGCTTCGTTCAATTCCCAGATCTCCAAAGTCTTCAAAGTAGAAGGCAAGAAAGACCTGTTCATCGCCATGGCCGACAGATGGCTCCCTGAATATCATGTCGATGCCGAACTGGCAGATGTATTTGTAAGAGCGATCGCCAGTGTATATCAGCCGGACAAATATCAGGCTACCGATGAGGAAAAAGCCAGAATGTACGCCGGCAATAAACTGGAAACAGCCAATACGCAGATAGCTGACTATGTATGGCTGCCGATACAGCTGAACGGACCTGAGGGAGAAGTAAAGATCTCCTGGTCGGACAGCTGGAATCCTGCAGACTTTGACTAACGATCTATCACATACAGAAACAGCGTCAACCGCTGCACTACAACAGGGGTTCAAACTCCTGTTTTTTCTTGGAGGCAGATAGCCGTATACTCTTTTATCTTAGATGCGCCGAAAGTAATAGTACGGATATGATACGGATAAACTTATAATAAACTTGGAAAAGAAAAGCGAGGAAGATTGTGGCAAGAACTGAAACATTCTATAAGATGGGATTCCGTATGCCCTGGCCGGAAAAATTCAAACATACCAAAGGAATGATCTCGCCAATGGAGATCGGAGGCAAAGAAGACGGTACCTATTTCATGATGTGCACCTATTTCGCAGCTGCTGCGGAAGAACTGGCGGATATTGCCGCCAAATCGAAGAACGGTGAACTTAGTGAAAAAGACAGTCAGAAGGCTGCCGATGCCATGGGTGTTTTGGTGGTCATTATCGCTATTGACGGCGGACAGGGCATCAAAGAGATCAAAGAGAAGATGGGTATGGGAAAAGTATCCGACGACTCTTTCATAGAAGTCGGCAGATATAACGACCTCACCTATTATGCCGTTATCGACCGCAAGACCGATGAAGCCTTTATGAAGGAGCAGACTCCGGAATTTGCAGAAGAGTTCCGTACACTGCAGACAGCCTGGATCGAAGCGATGAAGAACGCAGAGTATTTCGGACCTCAGATCCCGGGTGCAGATCTTCTCGGCAAAACACTGCATTTTGAAACAAAAGATATCGACGGAAATCCGGTAAAGAGTGAAGACCTCTTTGCGGCGCATGAAGTGACGATGATCAACCTCTGGGCGACCTGGTGCGGTCCGTGCAGAAGCGAACTGAAAGAACTCGGTAACATACACCGCCGCCTTCAGAAGAAGAGTGCCGCGATCATCGGGATCTGCGACGATGCATCAGAAAAGGCTGATGAATGCAGAGCACTGATCAAAGAAAACGATCTCTCCTATATCAACATTCTGCCTTATGAAGGAATCGATGAATTGGCTGTACAGGGATTCCCTACATCCTTCTTTGTAGATAGAGAGGGAAAGATCCTGACCTATCCAGTGATCGGAGTGCCGGCAGATATCTCAGAATATGAAACGACGATCGACAGCCTTCTAAGCGGAAAAGAAACATCCGTAAGCACTGTCCCTGCTGCAGATAATAAAAAAGAATACCGCATCGTCGTCATAGACGAAACTGACAGACCGGTAGCCGGTGTCCGGATACAGTTCTGCGACTACGCTACCTGCATGTTCGCAAAGACAGACGAAGAAGGAACTGCCTCATTCCATGCCGAACAGAAAAAATATACGGTCCATGTCCTGGCAGTACCTGAAGGCTATGAATCAAACAGTGAAGAGATCCCTGTTGCGGAAGATGCACAGGAGGTACGTATCATTTTGAAGAAGCTGTGATCTCACTGAAAAAGCTATAGTGCTGTTTTTCGGATCATCCGCAATATCTCTGATCTCCGGAAAACAGGCATGTTAGAATGGATTATGGATCTAACGATAGCTGTCTGATAATCAGTATGGATATATGGGAGGAAGAATCATGTATTACCTGATCGAAAACACATTAATGGAATGTTCCGGCATTCCGGAAAAAGAGAACCAGGAACAGTATGTCGCTATATTGACACCGGAACAATGGCAGAAAGATTACGGTGTTTTTGATCTGGGCATCGACATGGACTTTGAGACTCTCGATATCCACACCACCATGGCTGAAGTCAACTATGACTCTATTACCGGTTCCTTTGCGATACCTTGCATCCAGAATGAAAACATCATCTATAAGAGATTCGCTTTCGTAATCGATGAAAAAGGCATCGTGTTCATCGATAAGAATGATTCCGTTCAGGAGATCATCAACAGGATATCTCTCACCAGAAAATGGCGTATGCCTAGCCTGGAGAGATTCATTTACGACTTCCTTGAAGAGATCATCTCCTCTGATCTTACCCTTCTGGAAAACTATGAAAAGCAGCTGGCTGAGACAGATAAGGCCATCAACAGCAAGG
>JAZPYW010000039.1:0-25557 GCA_045544415.1 Erysipelotrichaceae bacterium | reverse complement strand
TTCTCCAGAACTTCTTTCGCTTCATACGGACGTACACCGATCCGGTTCATACCGGTATTGAGCTTGAGGTGGACCCGTACTCCATTCAGTTCTTCTCTGTTTCTTTCTACATAATCTTTCGATACGGTAACGATAGAGAGGTCATTCTCTTTTACCTTCCTCAGATCTCCCTTATCGGTATATCCCAGAATGAGGATATCGCAGTTGATATGATTTCTTCTTAAATGCAGCGCTTCATCGATACTGGATACTGCCAGCATCTCCACTCCCTCTTCGATCAGGATCTCGGAGGCCCGTACATCGCCCATACCATAGGCATTGGCCTTGACCACGCCGATCAGTTTCTTTCCGGATATCTTCTGCAGAGTCCGTATATTATGACGGTATTTGTCTTCGTCTACTTCCAGATAGCTTCTCAGATACATAACATTTTCCTCACAACCATTTTACAACATATAATGAAAATAGGAGGGTCCTCTTATGAAGACATTCAAGATCATTCTGGTCCTCATACTATCATTCAGCCTATTTTCCTGCACAAAGAAAGAAGAAGAACCGGTCGACATGAAACCGGTCCTCTATCTCTATCCTCAAGAAGAAACCGAGATAACTGTAAAACTGGACTACGACGGAGAGCTCACCGTATCCTACCCTCTCTATAAAGACGGATGGAAAGTGACAGCATCACCGGAGGGTACATTGTCTTATAACGGACAGACCTACAATTACCTCTACTGGGAAGGAACTTCAGATACCGAATACGACTTCTCCAGAGGTTTCTGCATCAAAAAAGAAGATACGGCTTCCTTCCTCGAAGATTCTCTTTCTCAGCTGGGATTAAATAGAAGAGAAGCCAATGAGTTCATCATCTTCTGGCTGCCGATACTGATGGAGAATGAATACAGTCTCATTTCCTTCCAGAGCGATGCCTACACCTCTCATTCCCGTTTGGACATATCTCCAAAACCGGATACCCTGATCCGGGTATTCATGGCCTGCAGACCTTTAAATGAACCTGTAGAGATCGAATCGCAGGAACTCTCTTCTCCGATACGAAAAGGCTTTACCGCTGTGGAATGGGGAGGAACGATCATTAAGTAACGAAAAGACTCCGAAGAGTCTTTTCTTTTGGGCGGACAGGATATAACCCGATACTTCCCCTGCCCTGCAATAAGTTTTTATGACTGTGCAAAAAATGTCTTCAATTCACAAACACGATCAGATATCCTGAACGCTGACTTTAAGAAAATAACGAAGATCCGAAACGTTGAACAGGATCAGGCAATTTCATCAGTAAGTGGTGCACAAGTCAAGGGAAAAGAAGTCATTCTTCTACATTCACTTCAAATTCTTCCGTCTGATTGACCTTATCTAGAGCCAGCTGTATCTCCTGTACTCTCCGGAGATCTTTTTCATAGACTTCAGCAGCCTTCTTCGGATCGTAATTCAGATATTCGTATTCCGCGACATCTCTTCTGGCCGCATAGCCTCCGCTTAATCGGCGTTTCGGAAGTGCTCTTCTCATGAGATCGAGACGAGGGAGTTTCCGGTTCAATTGAGCCATCTCGACTAAAGCTTCATCGATCGTGATGCCTAATGGAAGAACGGTCGTCGAATTGAAGACGTTCAGCGCATGTTTCAGAGTGCGGATCTTTTTATCGAGTTCATCGATCTTTGCGTTGGTAGTGACGAAGTCGTAATCCGGAAGATCCGGTGTTTCATCTTCTGCCAGGACATAGGATTTTCCGTTTTCTTCCTGCTGCAGGAGATAGTTCTTCATATCTTCCAGGATCTTGATGAGTTTATTGGCTGATGCCGATGTATATTTCATAATAGCCTCCTCTTACATCAGTTCATGTATGTCTTTATATCCATAGCCCGTAAAGGCTTCTGCGACGTTTCTATAGGTGATATGTCCGTCATAGGTATTGATGGCGGAATAGATCACATCGTTGCGCTCACATGCCTCTTTTAAGCCGTATCGGGCGATCTGCAGGCCGTAGCGCAGCGTCGCATTGGTCAAAGCGAAAGTCGATGTACGGGATACGGAACCCGGCATATTGCCGACACAGTAGTGGACGATGCCGTCTTCGATATAGACCGGATCATCGTGGGTCGTCATATGCGAGGTCTCTCCGCAGCCTCCCTGATCGATGGCTACATCGACGAATACCGCTCCCGGCTTCATCTTCTTCAGATATTCTTTTTTGAACAGTTTCGGCGCGCTTCCTCCCGGTATGAGGACACTGCCGACGACGAGATCTGCCTCCAGTACGGCCTTCTCGATATTCTTGGAGGTAGAATAGAGTGTCTCGATCCTTCCTCCGTAGAGATCATCGAGTCTTTCCAATTTATGGAGATCGATATCGAGTACCGTCACATCGGCACCCATACCGACGGCGATCCTGCAGGCATTGGAGCCTACTGTTCCCGCTCCGAGAATGACGACTTTCGCCCGAGGTGTTCCCGGCACTCCTGCCAGCAGCACCCCTCTTCCTCCATACTTCTTCTCGAGATACTTCGCTCCTTCCTGTACCGACAGTCTTCCGGCGATCTGGCTCATCGGTTTGAGCAGCGGCAGAGATCCGTCTTTTTCCTGCAGCGTCTCATAGGCCAGCCCGGTCACTCTTTCTTTCAACAAGGCATCGGTAAGGTGCTGATCGGCCGCCAGATGAAGATAGGTATAGATAATGAGTCCTTCATGGAAATACGGATATTCGCTCTCCAGCGGTTCTTTTACCTTGACCATCATCTCGCAGATATCCCATACTTCCTTCGCTTCCTTCAATAGTACAGCCCCGGCTCTTTCATATTCCTCATCGGAGAATCCCGACCCGAGACCGGCTCCTTTTTCGATATAGACTTCGTTCCCCTCATCCACATAGGCATGGACATTATCCGGGGTCAGTGCCACACGGAACTCATTGTTTTTGATCTCTTTTACACAGCCTATCCGCATAAAAACTCCTTTCTAGAATATGCATCACAGGAAAAAGAAATACGAATGATAATACTGTTCTACCTGATTCCATTTTAAAAGACGGGCAACTTGCCCGTCAATAAACAGTAGAACAGCTTATCAGACTGTCTTTTTTAACGCTGTATCTCTTTCAGTTTCTCTTCCACAGGTATTTCCTGCAGGACTTTCAGACTGTCAGCGACCGAATCGATCTTTCCTGCGCCGATACGATGTGCCTGATCGATCGCCCCACTGATATCCAATAACAGGGTAAACAGGTCCTCTTCCCGGCAGATATACTGGCTCGTCCCCTCAACTCTCACATTCTCGATATATGCTTTATCAGAGAATGTCACGATTCCGAAGAGATTCACGTCTTTATATTTCTCCAGGTAAAGATCGATGCCTTCCAGATGAGATCCGTTGATATGCAGAGGATTGGTAAAGATGTTCTGTTCGTTATCTCCATTACTTAACGGGATCGTCTGTTCCCAGACTTCCTCTTTATCATTCCCCTTCAGATATCCTTCATGCGTATCCCGGTCGATCACATAGATCCCGGAACCATGGACCAGGATGAGATCGACCTTTTCATTATTCACGTAGCAGTTGAACAGGAATCTCTTTTCTCCCGGAAGATCATCCAGGTCTTTATACATCTGATAATCCCGGACATAACCGTTTTTCACTTCCTGGGAAGAGTAACCGGAGGCATCCGCATAAGCCGTCCAGGTATAGCGGTATTTCAGGTTCGCATTCGCTCTCTTTATCCGGCGTACGGTAAAATAGATGCCTGCCTCGATCACTCCCAGCATCGCGATCGGCACTAAGGCACCAATAAAGCCTTCCCGGAAGATGAGGGTAACGATCATATCGATATTGAAGACGGTCAGAAGCACCCACCAGTTCTTCGTAGCGATCGAGTAAGCCAGAGAGACGACGACCGCTCCGGCGAGGATATTCGAGATCATTTCCGGCATATACAGGACCTCCTGTCATCTCTATTATAATTCAGGAACAGTATCTTGTCTGTTCCCTCAAACGGGTAGAAAAAAGGAGATCATGCGATCTCCTGTCTATCTTCTTCCCCGGGAAGGACCATGAGCTGATGATCCCGGTTTATGGTCACCAGGACCCGCAGCGTTCCGACGTTCCGGCTTCCCGTATGGAGAAGCAGGAGAAATGGGACGGATCTGCTGGCGGACGACTCTTTTCCGAGGCTGATTGAAAACGGTGTTCCTCGGACCGATGGTCCTGCGCACATGGACCGGAGGTTTCCGTTTGTTTGCGAAGAGAGAACGGAAGATCCGGGTGAGAAGACTCGGCTGTTTCGGCTTATTGATGGCGCGTAAGCGGTTGGCGGCAGTAAGTCCTGCCAGTACGAGCGCTGCAGAGGTCAGGAAAGAACCGTCGGAATTGAAGATGGAGGACGAAGAGGTCTCTGCCGAGATATCTTCTGCCTCATCGCCGTTGGTGACGGAGAGCTCTACGCCGTATTCCTCAAATGCCTGCGCAATGACGGCTGCCTGTTTCAGGGAAAGATTTCCGGCGATCTGCACCGGGATATTCATCAGAAGATTATTGGCGCTGAGGGCCGTATAGCCCAGCGTATCTTCCAGAAGATCGGCGACATCCGCTTCGGAAGCAGTGCCGATCGATGTGATATAGATCTTGTAGTCACCGGTATTCGATGCGACTGTATCCGTGAGGGCGTAGGTCCTCACTTCACTCGTCAGAGAGGCGCCGCAGTTCGGACAGAAAGACATCTCTTCACTGACCTGCGTTCCGCATTTTGAACAATATGGCATACTGTACTCCTTTTATCTCATTGCCTCTTTCAGGCATCATTCTCTTTCAGAGCCCAGGGGGTGGACTCTGTATGAAGTTAAACTGCTGCAGTTTCTTCAGCAGAAACTTCCCCGTTGTCGTCTTCCGGCATATCTTCCGGTCTCGGACCATGGTGACCATGAGGTTTTCCATGGTGCGGCGGCGGACACGGATTTCCGTCTTCATCTGTCGGAGGTTCCGGCATTTCTCCGTCTTCTCCTTCCGGTCTCGGACCTTTCGGACCATGATGAGGACCGTGAGGACCATGATGCGGAGGCGGACACGGATTGCCGTTTTCGTCTGTCGGCGGTTCCGGTCTTTCCGGTTTCTCCTCTACCGCAGTTTCTTCTTCAACTTTTTCTTCTTCAACTACTGTTTCAACTTCTTCAGCCATGTGTGTACTCCTTTCGTTTTTGTTTATAGTCAAATAATAATGGTTTTATGTGAATTCACCCTGAAGTTTATGTGAACTCTGACCGACAAAAAAAAGACAGAGTTTCAAACTCTGTCTTCTTGTTTATTTCGTTCCTTTAAGGGCAACACCGTTCACATACAGGGTGTAGCCGTTGGAGATGACATTGGAGGCATCTCCGCTGAAGGAAGTGATATAGCTGTCTGCCGTCAAGGTCCAGATGCTCGTGCTGTCGAGTGTCACATTCACAGTCCCTGCTTCCGTAGAGACTGTCTTTCCGGAAGCGTTGACGATCTCACCGCTGATATATCCTTCAAAGGTGGAACCTTCGCTTAAGTTCAGTGTCAGCGTGGAATTATCTCCGACGAGAACTGCACCTTTCAATACCTGATCTGCCGCATTTACTGTCGCGATATTCTCCGCACCGCTCCAGCCGTCATCGCAGACGCTCAGAAGTACGTTCTCTTCATCTTCATTGACGATCTTGACACTGTTTAAGGTGATGAGGGCATTCGTATTCGTGACGTGGAATACGTGTCCGCTCATACTCGTAAGACTTCCTCCGCTCATCGTGAAGGAAGAAGTGCCGCTGTCCGCATCGCCGCTCATGGACTGGTAGATCATGATGGTATCTAAGAAAGTCGCATTGCCGTTGCACTGAGTATTATCAGCACTCAGATCACAGTCGGTCAGCGTGATCGAGTTCTTTCCCTCGATGCAGACACCTTCCGAAAGATTGGAGATCAGGGTCGCATTTTTGACCGTGACGTCCGCTGTCGAATAGATGGCCGGTGAACCCAGACCGCTCGTCGTATAGGTTCCTCCCTCGACTTCTACCGTGCCGCCGCCTCTATCGGTCCGGATCGCCGCAGAAGAGCGTCCGCTCGTTTCGACATCGAGGTCATAGGCATAGGTGATGCCTCCTCCGGTCGTCATGATGCCGCCGGATCCGTCTCCGCTCGTCGTGATCTTCGTACCGCTGATGATCACGGTCGTACCGTCTCCTTCAGCTCCGTTCTGCCCGCCGTTTCCTCCATAAGAGAAGACACCGTTGGCACCGTCCGCATCGGAAGTGATCTCCCCTCCGGTAATCGTCACTGTGGCTCCGTCTTTCACAAGAACTGCTGCATTGAGTCCGTAGAAATTGCAGTTATCGCCGCCGTCGGAATCACCGGTCTTCGTTACTGTCGGGTCATCGATCGTCACTTCTTCATCAGTCGATATCAATAAAGCACTCTCATCTGCAGTATTCGTTGTATACGTCTTTCCGGATTCACTCGTTCCGGAAGTGATCTCGACCGCTGCCGTATAATCGATATCTGCGGAAGAGCTGCCGCCCGGAGCTCCTCCCAGAGGAGTACCGCCTGGACCGCCGTTGCCATCCGGCTTCTCCGGAGGATTGCCTTCCGGTCTCTCTCCGTTTTCCGGAGTTTCTTTTTCTGTATCATTCACTGCAGTTTCTTCCGGACTGCCTGTATTCTCTGCCGTTTCACTGTTTCCGGAACATCCCGTGAACAGAAACAGGACCATCAGCAAACTCATCAGTACACATATGATCTTCTTCATAGTCATATCCTCCTCAACTATGTATGGCAATACAGTAAAGGATGAATGTGAACTTTATCTGAATCAATTCGGGTATTTTAAATTATTAATTTTGTATTTCGCATAAGAAGGAAAAGGAGCAGCATAGCTCCCCTTATTCCTTAACGCTTTTCCGTAATCATTTCTGCATAGACACTCAAAATCATTGTCCGCATACCTTGCAATACGTAATAATACGTATTACAATAACAGTGTGCTAAGGAGGTCACCATATACCTATGACGTCTAAGGAAATGGTGAAGTTCCTGCTGAAAAACGGATTTATAGAAGTTTCGGGTGGGAAAGGATCCCATCGGAAATTTCAGAATCCTTTTACAGGAAGAACGGCTCTAGTTCCTTATCACAGCAAGGACTTAGGCAAGGGGTTAGAACAAGCTATCCTCAAGCAGGCAGGGCTCAGTAAATAGGCTTTGCCTTCCTTAGGAGGTACTATATGGGAAAAATCTACTATCCTGCAGTCTTCCATACCGCTGAAGATACCGGCGGCTACTGGATCGAATTCCCCGATCTTCCGGGATGTCTCTCTCAGGGAAAAGATGATATCGAAGCTTTAGAGATGGCGAAAGATGCCTTGAGTCTATGGCTTGACAGATCGGATGAACTGATAGACAGAGAGATCGGTAAACCGAGTACTCTCTCGGATATCCGGAAAAAGTTCCCGGATGAGGTCGTCATGCTGATAGAGGGAGATCCGGAATGGTATGCCCGGAAATACCGTACGAAAGCAGTAAAGAAGACTCTTTCAATACCTCAGTGGCTAAATGATAAAGCCATCAAAGCAAACATCAATTTCTCTCAGATCTTACAGGAAGCCCTCATGAACAAGCTTGGTTTATGAGGGCTTTTTATTAAAGCCGTTATTCCATAGCATAACGAACATCTTTACATGTGCAGCATCATAAACGGTTTGTCCCCATCAAAAAATCAGTAAATTCCCAATTGTAAAGAGTATCGGTCCCTTCCGGGCGATTCAGACACTGATGGTCATATTCATCCAAAAGCGTTAAAGCGTCAGTATATCTCTTTACCACTTCGTACACTTCATCTTCTGATGTTTCAATCAACGAGGAGATCATGCGACTTTGGATTTCGACCGTCTTGTTCAGGGCTTCAAGTTTCTTCTCATTCAATGCGTAGCCTTTGAGCATATAATCCTTAAGAATTCCGCTAGCCCATCTTCTGAAGACAACGCCTCTTTTTGAATTGACTCTGTATCCTACGGAAATGATCATATCGAGATTATAGATCCGTGGTTTCCGTCCTCCTGTACTTTTGTCGGAAAAACCGACAGAAGTCTCGTCCAGTTCTCCATCTGCGAGGATATTGCTTATGTGTTCACTGATCGTTGCATGAGATACTTCGAAAAGGTCCTCCATTTGCTTTTGGGTAAGCCATACTGTTTCCTGATCAGGAGATACCTGAACATCGATGCTCAATCCGTTATCACTGAATACTACGATTTCGTTTTTCATGATCTTCTCTTTTCAAATACAATTATACTTTATCGGTATAGAAGGAAGCGCTGTTTTCTTCATAAGGCTTTCTTAAATAGAAAACAGGCAAAGCGAAATACTGACCAAACAGGATCGCTCTCTTTTAATATTTATTGGACTTCTTCTCCGTTGATATAGACTTTCTTGATGACACTTAAGCTTTCCATCGGATCACCGTCACACAGTACGATATCGGCATCCTTGCCCACCTCTAATGAACCTACTCTGTCAGCGATACCGATCTGTCTGGCCGGATTGATCGTAATGGCTTTTAATGCCTCGAACGGATCCATGCCTGCCTTCATCGCCAGCCCGGCACATAACGGAAGGTATTCCTGAGGAATGACCGGAGAATCGGTGATGATGGAGACCTGGCAGCCTTTCTTTGCCAGGATTCCCGGAGTAGACCAGGATTTGTTCTGGAGTTCGAATTTAGAGGCATGAGTCAGAGACGGACCTACCGCCAGAGGATACGGACAGTTCTCCAGTTTGTCGGCGATCAGATGACCTTCGGTGACATGTTCGATAGTAAGATCGACATCGAATTCCTTGGCTAATCTTACAGCCGTCAGGATATCGTTGGCCTGATGCGCATGGATCTTTAACGGGATCTCTTTCTTCAGCACCGGGATCATCGCTTCGCACTTGAAGTCAAAAGCCGGTCTCTTGAAGAGATCGTCTCCGGCAGCTTCTTTCTTAGCCAGATACTCTTTTGCCTTAAACAGCATATTTCGTATTACCGCTGCCGTAGACATACGGGCAGCATTCCCCTTCTCCCTGTAGCATCTCTTCGGATTTTCTCCTAAAGCACACTTCATAGCGACCGGTGTCTTGATGATCATATCATCGACACAGTTTCCGATCGTCTTTACGGCGATCCAGGTACCGCCGATCGCATTGGCACTTCCCTGTCCGGTAGCTACCGAAGTCACTCCTCCCTTAGCTGCTGTACGAACGCTTGGGTCCAGCGGATTGAAACTGTCTTCGCTGCGTAATTGAGGTGTACAGATATCGCCCGGTTCATTGTAGTCAGCTCCTTCAAAACCGATGCCCCAGCCGTCTAATCCCAGATGACAGTGTGCTTCCACAAAGCCCGGATAGACATTGAGACCGGAGGCATCGACACAGGTCTCATTATCTTTTGCTTGGAGATCTTTACCAATCTCTGTTATTTTCCCTTCTTCTACGCGGATATCACTGACATACGCTTGCGCATGTACAGCGTCGTGGATGTTGCCGTTTCTGATGATCATAAGCATCCTCCTTCAACTTGATTAATATCATTACTTATAAGGTAACATAGGTACTTAAGGAAAAGAGAGGTTATACTGATAATGACCGAACAAACAGACAATCATTCATTTCCCGTTAAGGAGGTACATCATGCAGAATATAACGATCATCAAAAGAAGCATTACGAAGCTCTCTACGGATATCATCGTCAATGCGGCCAATGAGAGGCTTTTACAGGGTGGAGGAGTATGCGGGTATATCTTTCAGGCAGCAGGTGCTGAGAAGCTCCAGGAGGCCTGTAATGAGCTCAGAACCTGTCCTGCGGGAAGTGCGGTCATCACTCCGGGATTCGATCTATGCAGGTATATCGTACATGCGGTAGGACCAGTGTGGCAGGGAGGAGATCATAATGAAGCGAAGCTTCTTTACAGTGCCTATCAGAAGTCATTGGACTTAGCGAAAGAAGTAAACTGCCATACCATAGGCTTTCCTCTCATATCGGCAGGTATCTACGGATATCCGATGGAAGAGGCCTGGAAGAAAGCGATACAGGCCGTCCATGACTGGTTCCTCAAGAATGATGACTATGATATAGAAGTAACTTTTGCGGTATTGGATGGTAAGATCCTGAGTACCGGTAAAGAAACGATAAAGAATACTATGCCGGCCTATTATAAAGTCTCCCGGAATGACTGGAAGACGGAAGATATGCCGAAACAAAGAGATCAGTTTATCTTACACAGAGCATTTACCAAAGAACAGTATATGTCTCTGAATAAAGGTCATATTCCTGTGGAGATGGAAGATAAGTGGTTCTGGTATATGGAAGGAAATAAACTCTATCTTCATAGAAGCTGGACCGGATTCTGTATCTATATCATTGAATTACAGAAAGACGGTAATCATAAAGTAACCGTAAACAGAGATCCGGAACAGTATAAGAATACAGATATCGAACAGGATAGGGAGAATCTGAATACGCTGTTGGACTTCATGGTGAAACCGGTATATGACCATTACCACGAATGGATCAACGAAACTGCTGAAGCACTTTCTAAATAAAAAACGGAAGATTTTCCCTCAGGATCCTCTTCCGTTTTTCTTATTTCCGATTATTCTGTTAGTCCGGTCTAGAGCTGAGCATATCCGTTCAGTTCTTCGGTTCTCCGTATTCTCTTCTCATGGCGTCCATGGAAATGACCCACTGTTTCCCGTATTTGCAGACATCGACTCCTTCGATGAGTTTTCCATAGCTGATTGCTTTACGCAGTGTGCTTTCATTCAGACCCCAGAGCTGCGTGGCATCAGAAAAGGCCAGAAGTCCGTCAAAAGGCGTTTTCACGGTCTTGCCGTTTTCATAGATCTCTTCACAGGAAAGATCGAGATCATCATTCCATACTACTCCATATCCTCCCGGAGCTGTTTTTACCTCGTAGAACAGCTCTCTGTTCTCCTGAAGAGCTTTAAATGCTTTCCACTTCGAAAACAGGTCTTTCACATCATAGATCTTTGTGACTCCTTCCGAGAACTGTACACGCAGACAGTATTCAGAAAGAGGAAGAACGGATTTGATCTTATGGAACATGACCGTAAATACCCCCTTATCAATATATCACGTTATAGTGAAATGTGGAAAACTTTGGAAGTCCCTTCATTCAGCAGGAACAGCTGAACGATCCTGACCGGATACAAAAAGGAATGCTTCTGCATTCCTCTCTTATTCCTTAGTCCGGGATGTCGTCGTTCTTCTCGAAGACCATCGTTGCACTGTCCGCCTTCAGCGTGAACTTTCCCTTTTCATAAGTTACACTGCCGTCATTCATGAATTCTTTCAGCGTGAAACTGCCTGTATTTTCCTTTTTCCCGTCAGTAACGAGATATATCGTGACATTCTCGTCTTCCGTGATATCAAGATACATATATAGCGTCTTATCTTCCCAGCCTTTACGATACTGTTCGGTATAATCTCCGAATTCCGTCATCAGATATTTACCGATGAGTTCTTTCTTCAATGCGTCATCGATGACGGTCAGTTTCATGACATAGAAAGACAGAACATTGGATTCGCTCTGGAACGGATCGGTCAGATAGACATAATTTCCCTTGCTGTCTTCAATGTCCGTGAAAGTCTGTTTCAGATAGTCGACCGTATACTGTTGATAAGCGTTTCTCGCTTCGTCAGAGTTCTCATAAGTATACGTGACCCGATAGTCATAACCATAACCTTCATCTCCGGTAAACGTCGTTGTCTCAGAACCTTTACTCTTTGTCTCGCATACTTCATCAGGACTGAGGAACTCTGTGTCTCCGACATACTGTTTTTCTTTTTCCGGAGCTTTTTCTTCTTCTTTACTTGAAGAAGAAGATGAACCGCAGGCTGCCAATGTCAGCATCATCAGCATCACCAGCATAACCGTAATAAATCTTTTCATTTTCTCCCCTTTTTGATGATGATCATCATTTTTTTATACGGGAAATTCTTCTTCCGTTTTACTGTACTCTTACTTTTTTGAGTAGGATGTTTCTTGCGTTTTCTTCCGTATCGTCATCTTCTATGTAGCCGTCATACGGTGCAGACGGATCTGTATATTTCTTCGTGAACGGCTTGCAGATATCGGTCCTGTGCCGGAAGGCAAAGTCCAGATCATCGGTCCATCCGGTATGTCCGGTAATGACCTTGATCGGATGCTTTCTATTCCGCAGATTTTCTTCCAGCTCTTCCAGTGACTGTACGGCCAGTCTGTTGTCTTCCGCCAGGGTGCTGATGAAGCTGTAGCCGCCATCTACCCCGAACCAGATCGTGTCCCCTGTAAAGAGATACTCGTCATCGATCAGATAGACCAGATGGCCCCAGGTATGTCCCGGAACCAGGATGCATTCGATCCTGATATCTCCGATATAAAACACTTCTCCGTCTTTTAAGAGCGTCTTCTGATTGTCCGTTTTGACCAGAGGCAGCTTATAAGCTCCGTGGAAGACCTTTCTTCGGACTTCACCGGTCAGATAACGGTTTTCGATCTCTCCGATATACACCATGGCATCTTTGAATAAAAGCTCGCTGTCCCTCTCCAGAGCACCGACATGATCGGTATCCTGATGGGTGATCAGGATGTATCTTATCGAAGAGGGATCCAGATCCAGCCACTTCATCTTTTCTTTCAGACGTTCATAGTTGTAGCCTGCATCGATCATGATCGTCGTACCGTTCTTCGTGTAGAAGAAGATGTTGGCGATCCACCCCCGGACACAGCTTTCGTGTTCATCGATATGTCCCGTGTTCAGCGGTTTGAAGATCGCTTTCCCGCGAAACAGCATACTCATGGATTTCTTCTGATGTTCCGAATCTTTTCGTGCCATTTTTTATCCTCCTAAAATACCAGTGTTACAATACCGGCTATCACTGCTGCTCCGATGATCCAGATCAGCGTCAGGATCCCCCTCTTCTTTAAGACCTGAGGCCAGGTCTGAAAGAAGGGGATCTCTTCCGTTCCGGGGATCACCCAGAAAGAACTGTGTCCGACCCAGAGACGGTCGATCACGATCCCGTCATACCAGTTCATGACCTCCAGAAAAAGAAGTGCCTGAAGATAGGCATGTGAAAAATGATGTACTCTATTCCAGACTCCGATGATCAGGACCAGAGATACAGCCATGACCGCAAAGAACGAGATCATGAAGCGTTTCCGTTTCTTTGCGACCGTTTCCCGGTCCGTCAGGCCGAGTTCATATACCTTTTCCTGAACGGGCTTCGGATAGAAATACAGACCGTTCAGCGCATTATCTCCCACACCGATCTTGACCATCAGCGTGAAGAGCGCACAGTAGAGAAAAAGTTGAAATACGATCATACTCATCGTTCCTTCTTCCTGCTTATCAGCAGGCCGTTTTCTTCTTTTATGAGTTCATATCCTTCTGCAAGCGGATTCCTGTCTCCGACGATGCAGTAATCGCAGCAGTCTGAAGTTGCACAGGTCCCCTCTCTTATCAAAGCGGCATGGATCTTCTGCATGGCCAGATGGTCGCAGTTGCACACAAGAGGCAGCACATCTTCCCTATGATGCCTCTTCGCGAATTCCGCATTGGGACATTGAGTGAAACTGTAGCGGATGATGCCTTTCTCCCGATCATAGGAACTGCCGCCCTTACGGAAGGATTCCGGGAACTTCTCGATCTCTTCGACCCGGATATCGTTAGCTTTCTGAAAGATCTTCGCCGCCAGTCTGTTATCGAGTCTCCGGTTGAAATCGAATACTTTTCCCATCAGATCAAAGGAACCGAAAAACTCTGATAGACATCCTGCTGTACTTCTTCGAGTTCCGGTTTCTCCGGAACGACTTCATACCAGGCAAAGATCAGGATCGGATCGTAGATGCTGGCGGTGATCCTCAGCTTTGCCAGGGCCGGTTCGTCCTTTAAGTATTCGCAGTATTGAAGCTGTATCTTCTCCCAGAGTTCTTCTGATGTCTCTTCATCGTAATAGCGGTGCAGCAGTTTCTGTACACAGTTCTTCACTTTCTTGGAATAGACCTTATGTTTTGTCTGATCGATCGGCAGATCCTTTTCTTTCATACATTCTCTCCGCTATTTTTTCCGGTATCCGCAGTCGCAGTACGGACCCCCGGAGGCTAATGTATATTTCCGTACGAAGTCGGATGCCCCGCCCGCTTCACTCATCGTATAGTCCAGCCGGCACATGGCCGGAACCAGTTCAAAGAGCCCCAGTTCCTTCATCAGCGTACAGATACCGCATTTCGTAAACCGTGCTTCATAGCCGCTTCCATCCTCATAAGGAAGGAAGTCCATATTCCAGGAATAGGGATTGCGGTCTGCAGCATGAAAGGCTGCCGTATCTTTCATGTCCTGAATATCTTTCTCGCTGAATTTCTTCTTCCCGCTCATGCGGCAGAACCATTTCATCGGTCCGGTCATCATGGATCTCATATAATATTCCGTCGTCTTTTCGACATCCGGTCTTTTCGGAAGTTCCAGCAGAAAAGCCGACAGCATCGCACAGCTGACGATATTCATCTGGAAACGGTCTTTCTTCTCAAATTCCGGAAGACGTCCGATGATCTCTTTATATCTCTGTTTCGCCTTCTTCGTGATCTCTTCTGCAGTCTTGCTGTCGTATCCGTAAACACCGTTCAGCTGTTTTTGAAACGATCCCGCAAACAGGATCCACATACCCATAGGCATACCTGTATATCTCATATTCATCCTTCCATAAACTCATCGATCGCTTTCAGCACCGGAATCGTATATTCCTCTCCTCCGAATAGCCACTGTTCATGCTGCATGGAGAATTCTCTTATCTCCGGATCACGGAAATACTTCTTATAGCGTTTCAGATACTTTTCACCCATCTTATCCGCATAGATGAAATGTACTTTCGTACCTTCCACATGGATATCTTCCTTGAGCCAGGTAAGCAGGTCTGTATAATATTCGTTCCGGATAGACTCCGGCTTGAATCTCGAGAAACAGTCCAGGAAACGGTCGGCTGTCTCATCGTTCATCTCAAAGATATTTTTCAGTTTTTCTTTTGTCTTCGCTTTCTTCTTTTCGCTTTTCGTAAAGCTTGTCAGAAGCGGGACGACCAGTTTCGAATGCAGCCAGGCGCTGACTTTTCCGCTTTGATCCAGGTCCGGACTGCCGAAGATACCGTGATCGATATGGACCTTTTCCCGCTGTATCAGCTGCCCTACAAAGGTGCTTCCTAAAGAGGAGCCGATCGCGCCGTTCAGGCGACCTCCGAAATGATTCTGAATATATGTTTCAATCTTCTCAGTAACCGTAATGATGTCCGGAAAGATCAAATCACTGCCGTCAAAGCCATCGTAGTTCACGCAGATCAGGTGATATTTCTCGCCCAGCCGGTCCAGTACCGCAGCAAAGTTCGTCTGATAGTCACAGGCCGTCCCCGGCAGCAGCATAAGGGTCTTTCCGTCCTGTTTTCCCATTTCCACAAATTCCATTTATCATATCTCCTTTGTTCTTAGTTTGTTATGACTCATACCATCTTCCGTGTTCAGAACAGCGTGCAGACCCAGGCTGTCAGCAGCGCCGCGAAAGGCAGCGTCACGATCCGCCAGAACTGCTCTTTCCTGTTGTAGCCAAAGCTGTGGTAGCCCGCACAGCCCTTCGTCTCCGGTATGTAGTGCTGGAAAACTGCGTCTTCGTGATCAGAAAGTAGTCCAGCACAATGATGTCAAAGGCCTTCATTCCGAAAAGCATGACAAGGAAGCGGGCCAGAAACTTGCCAAAGGTGAAGCCCTTTCGCACACCGTCCCATCCCCCGTAAACGATCACGGCGACAAAGCCTAATGCACAGAGCAGCATCAGTATCCAGCCGATCACCGGTGCAGCCGGGAAAGGCGGCTGATGCAGCCTGGCTTTTTCTTCGATATCCTTTGGGAAAAACCGAAGCAGTCCCGTCCAGGGGTAGAAATACGTTGCCGACCAGATCCGCTGCTTTTTCCGGAGTGATCTCAGGCAGATAGGAGAGACCCCAGTCCGCCAGCTTTGAATGTCCGGGATTCATTGAAAATAACATTATCTTTCCCAAGAATCCTTCCGGTTTTCGTGTCTGAGAGAAATATTTTATAAATATGCCCATCGTTCCTCCTGTTTATTCTTCATTCAGAAATCTTCTTACTTCTTCACCGAAGCGTTCTGGAAACATCAGGACCAGTTCTGCATGAGCGAGTCCTTTGAATTCTTTCAGTATGGTCTGCGGATAGGTCTTACAGACATATTCGATATCGTGTTCGTTTACTCTGGCCTTCTTTTCTTCTTCTCCATACCAGTACTCGATCTTCGTATCGACTTTCCTTACCGGAGACGGCATAGAGTAATTGTCGGTAGACCAGAAGACGTTATAGATCGTTTTCGGGGAATAATGTTTCTTATAGAACTGTAAGAGAGTACGGTAATGCGTATCGGGATCTTCCCCTTTCGGTGTCCATCTTTCCGGAGGACAGGCAAGTTTCATGATCGTCAGAGATCTCGTCGCCAGCATGATCGCTATCCAGTCTTTGATCGATATGAGCCGGCAGATGAGCTTCGGATAGGGATACGGGGTGATCCCGGCATCGATGATCGCTTTCTCTACGGAGATATCTTCTGTTGCCAGAAAACGGATCACGGCTGCACCGCCCATGGAGATCCCGTACATCGCATCTACCCTGCTGATGCCTTTCTCTCTCAGATACCTTCCGGCATCCCCTGCATACTTCTCTAAAGAAACGAATTCCGTACCGAGCTCATCATGGCCGTCCGCAATAAAGAGATAGACATGATGGTCTTTCGCCATCTCTTCTGCAGAATCTTTCAGTACCCACCAGGGTTCTACGGCGCATTGGAACATCACGAAGATCTTCTCGTGTTCCTTTCCAAACTCATATACTTTCATATACAATCCCCTAAGTTAGTCCTATCTAACATTTATATTATAGTCTGCATATAGGAGAAATCAAAGAAAAAGAGGCAGAAGACAGGATCTGACAAATATAAAACGGAAGAGTTTCCACTAGGATCATCTTCCGTTATTTAAATAATGACATTTATCTTCAATACTACGTTGACTATTATTGCGATACACACTCATCTCGTAAAAAGGAGACGTGCATTCTGGTATCTTTCTAAAAGAGCCGCCAATTCGCTTCGCTTCATTGTCTTTCCGTTTTCACCGATAAGGAACTTACGAGGGAAAGGCAGCTGCTTCGTATCATAGCCGGTAAGAATCTGATTCTGAAATTCTTTGAAGTCGGCCTGCTGTATCCTGTTGTATACTTCTGCGCATGTATCCGGATCTCTAGATTCCAGAGCTTTCAGCAGTTCCCGGAAGTCGGAAAGCATTTCCAGTGAACGGTGATTATCCAGCTTGATAAACGAATTGTAGAGACGTGCCTTCTCGAAACAGTTGTCGATTCTCTTTTCCATTTCATGAAACGGTGTAGAATGGTTGATCACACGATAAAACATTTCAATTGAATCGATATAATCACGTATGTTTCCGGAAGAAAGGTTTTCTTCCATCTGCATTAGGAGATCTTCCAAGGTCTTGATCCGGTCATCATCAATATAAATGCATGCCAGTTTTATCATCATCATCTGGTATGAGATCCTGTTGAAGACGATGTCCAGATGATCGGAAAGAGTATAGGAGACCACTTTAGCTCCCACATTCGGTTCGGAAACGACGATCCCATCCTGTTCCAGACGGCGGAGTGCTTCCCGGATCGGCATCGTACTTAATCCGTATTTTTCAGCGCATTTCGAAACAGTCACTTTTGACCCCATCGGAATTTTTCCGGAGATGATCTCGTTTTTGATCGTTTCGTATGCGACATCGTTTTTTGTCTTATACATTGGACACCTCCTTGGTATTCGCAGTCAGAGTCAGGACTGCCGAGCGATATTGGGCAATAAAACCGGCGTAGTCTTTCCGGGCAAGCAGAGATTCGGCAAACTGCGGAGATAGATCTCTGTTTAATTCATTTTCTTCTATATTCGTCAGTTTCTTATCTATGAAATTGAGAAGTTCTTTCTGTTTGATCAGGGAAATGGTCTCTGCTGTTTTATCATAGTTTTTTTCTTTCAGATACGCGATAAGACGTTCGAGATCGAATGTATATTCAGGATACTGATAAATATTTTTATAACTGATGAGCTGCCCTATTTTGCCCATATCTCTGAAAAAGAACAGATCTGTGCGCAGGGCCGAAAAAGGATGCGAATAATGAAGTTCCTCAAAAAATGTCTCATTCGACAGCTGGAATGTCGAATAGTTGTTCTGATATTGAGCGATCCTGATCTTGGTCAGCAGTTTCTCCAGGGCGCTGATGGACTGCTGAGAAATAAAGCCGGCCGCTATCGTGACGGACTCTATGGTCAGCATGGAATGAGCGAGTATATATTCCAGGTATTCTTTTAAATCAAAAGATATGACGGAAAAACCGACATGAGCTTCGGATACCACAAAACCTTCCTGCTGCAGTTTCAGCAAAGCTTCTCTCAGAACAGTAACAGAGAAACCCGGGTATGCATTTTCCAGTTTCTTTGATGAAAGATGTTCTCCCATCTTCCATTTCTGATTGATAATATCGTATTTCATCTGTTCAAAGATAAAAGTGTTATCCGTATTGGCAAGCAAGCGCTGCAGATCTTCCCAGGACATACCATAACCTCCCGTATTTGATAAAAGAATTATACCTTTTTTTCGCTGATAAGACAAAGAAATCGAGCAAATCATCGAAATAAATTATCAAATTATTGAATTTTTCGCATTATTTGTTGACATAATCGGATGATTTGATAAAATATCAATGTAAACGTTTACAGGTATAGCCGAAAAGTAAGGAGAATAATGATGTGAAACTGAGCAGAGATATTTTAAGAGGAATAACCGACCTGCATATACATGCAGGACCATCAGTGGCCAATCGTTCTGTCGATGCAGTTGAGGCATATAATGAAGCTGCAGAAGCAGGATACAGAGCCGTTCTTGTAAAAGATCATTACTTTCCATCTACCATGGGAACAACGATGATCAATAAGCATCTGGGAAACGGATATACGGAATGCTTCAGCTGGCTGGTCCTGAACAATGCCGTAGGAGCATTCAATCTGATCGCGGTCGATACAGCTGTGAAAATGGGAGCGAAAATCATCTGTATGCCTACCATTTCCGCCAAAAATCATATCGATACGCATAAGCACGGTTTTGTAGGTGCCGGAAGCAATGGGTTGACTGAAAAACCGATCTATTATCTTGATGAAAATGATGAATTGATTCCTGAAGTAACTGCTTTACTGGAATATCTGGCACAGCACAAAGACATCTGTCTCGCTACAGGACATGCCTGCGCACATGAAACAGATAAGCTGATCAGAAAAGCAGCGGATCTGGGAATCGAAAAAATTCTCGTCAATCACCCCTTCTTCGACATCGACGCGACCATCGAAGATGTAAAACGATGGGCTTCGTTAGGAGCGATGATCGAGATCAATGTATGTGTTTTTGAGAATATGATCAATCTGAAAACAGGTAAGATCATGGGACCTATCCCCTTCAGCCTGTTCAAAGAATACTACGACAATCTTCCGATCGAAAATATCGTCATCGATACGGATCTCGGACAAAGCATCTTCGTTCACCCGGTAGAGGGTATGTACGAATTCCTGAATGAGATCCACGACCGCTACGGTATTACAGAAGAAGAAATCAATATCATGACTAAGAAGAATCCTGCAAAACTGATCGGGATTCAAGAGTAAGCAAAAGGAAAGGAAACTATCATGCAAGTTAAAATTATGAAATTCATGAACAAGATCCCTGGTGGAACCATTCTTGTTCCGTTATTATTCACCGCTTTGATCAACACATTCTTCCCTTCTTTCTTTACCATCGGAGGAACGACTACAGCAATGTTCAAGTCCTCTACGCTGGTGCTCGTCGGTCTTATCATGTTCTGTTCCGGCGCCAGCATTCGTATCAAGCAGCTGCCGAAACTGCTGAAGATCGGAGGCTCTTATGTAGCTCTGAAACTGGTCTGCGATTTCGTTCTTTGCTTTATTTTCGCGAAACTGATTGGGACAGGTACCTTCCTCGGTTTATCGCTGATCGCCGTGATCCCTGCTTTATGTTCCTGCAATCCGGGCATCTTCCTTTCTCAGGCAAAGGCCTACGGAGATGAAGTAGATGTCGCCTGCTTCCCATTAGTCAACATCGTCACTTCTCAGGCTGTCGCTGTTCTTGTCTTCGAGATCACAGCTGCATCTGCTACAGGATCCTTTGATTTCAAGACATTGCTCAGCACGCTGATCCCGTTTATTTTCGGATTCATTGCCGGAAACCTCGACGAGGAAGTCGCCAAGTTTGTCAAACCGGTCACAGTTTCCCTGATGCCTTTCCTGGGCCTGGCATTCGGTGCCAATGTAAACCTGAAAAATGCAGTCACTTACGGCGGAAGCGGCATCATCCTGGCGCTCATCTATCTCGTACTGGAAATCACCATCTTCTTCCTGTTCGACCGTCTCGTTCTTAAGAGACCAGGTTATCAGGCGGTATCCTGGTGTTCCATTGCCGGAGCCTGTGCTGCCATCCCTGCAGTGCTGGCAAACGCTCATCCGGAATATGCTGATTACGCAACAGCTGCCATGTTCCAGCTTGTTCTGGCAATGCTGCTCACTTCGATCTGCATGCCGATCATCAACAAATGGATCGTAAATAAATTCGGTGACAAAAAAGGAGAATAATCATGGCTGAATATACAAATAGAAAAATCGACGTTCATACTCATTACTTCACTCCGGCAAACCTGGAATATCTGGGCGGCGCAGGAGAACAGGATAAATACCCTACTCCGAAATGGGATCTGGAAACTCAGCTCAAACATATGGATGAGCACGGTATCGATCTGGCGATCATTTCCCTTTCCTCTCCGAACATGAACAGAGGAGATGACGAAGAATCGAAACGTCTTGTCCGCGCAAACAATGAACAGGCGAGCGAATATGTAAAACAGGCAAACGGAAGACTGGCGTTCATGGCTTCCCTTCCGATGCCGAATGTCGCCTACTCGATCGAGGAAGCCGATTACGCACTGGATGTTCTCGGAGCCTGGGGCTTTACTATGACCACCAACGCTTTAGGCGTATACCTCGGCGACCGCCGTCTCGATCCGCTGATGGAACATCTCAATGAAAGAAATGCAGTAATCGAGATCCATCCGACGGCACCTTCTGCCATTCCGCAGAATGTCAACGAACATCTTCCTTACCCGGTAATGGAATTCATGTTCGATACAACAAGAACGCTGGCAAATATGGTTACAAACGGAACGATCCGGAGATATCCGAACATCAAATGGGTCATTCCACATGCCGGTGCTTACTCTCCGATCCTGGTCGAGAGATATATGAGGATGCAGAGACTGCTGACGAGTGTGGAAGAACACGAACTGATCGATATCCAGAGAGATCTGAGAAGCCTCTATTACGATGTTGCCGGTCCGGTCGTTCCGAAGCAGCTGGAAATGATCCTGCGTGTTACCGATCCGGATCATCTTCTCTATGCATCCGATTTCCCGCATACACCGGGTAAAGCGATCGAATTCTTCGCAAAATGTCTGGATGAGACCGAGAAGATCTCAGAAGACGTAAAAGATATGATCTACCGCCGCAATGCCAAGCAGGTATATAAAGCTTTGGCAGATATGGAGGATTAGTATGATCAAATTAGAAAATGGTGCGATCGTAGGAAACCTCAACAAGGAGGAATGGACTCCCCTCGGTCCGGGAGCGAAGCAGCTGGAAGTGCATGGAGACAATATCACCCTGTGCTTTGTAAAAGCGGAAAAAGAAGCGGTCGGGATCTATGCCCCTACTCCTAAGGGACATCGTCATTACGACATGGAACAGCTGACTGTCATGCTTGAAGGAAGCGGTGTAGCGATCGTAGACGGAAAACGGTATCCTGTCAAAGCCGGTTCACACTGGCTTTCTCCGATCGGGATCGATCATGCATTGGATCTTCGCGAGTCGGAAGGCTGCACGATCGTTCAGATCTTCCCGAGCGGTCACAGACCGAGCAATAAACCTCTGGAAAACTTAAAGAAATAAAAATGACTCTGAAAAACAAGATCAGCGAAGGCAATACAGTATATGGTACCTTCGCAAAAGGAAATGATTGCGGATTTGCGGAGATCGCAGGATATGCCGGTCTGGATTTCATCATATTTGATGCGGAACATGGGACCTATTCCTGGAACGACTTATCTCAGCTGGTCAGAGCAGCTGACTACGCAGGGGTATCCGGATTTGTCCGGGTGCCCTCTGCCGCAGAAGAAAACATCGAACATGCATTAGACCTCGGTGCTGAAGGTGTGATCGTACCTTCGCTCAAAAGTGCAGAAGAAGCGGAAAAAGCCGTTATGGCTGCCAAATATGCACCTGAAGGTCATAGAGGATTATCTCTGGATCAACGTTCCGCAAAGCATTCATTCGCAGATCCGAAGACCTATTTTCAGGACGCAAACAAAAACACGATGATCGTTCTTCAGGCAGAGACTGCAGAATTTGTGGATGATATTGAAAATGTCGTTCAGATCCCGAATATCGATATGATCTTCATCGGTCCCGGAGATCTCAGTGCATCCTATGGAAAACCGGGACAGCTGAATTGCGATGAAGTGACTGCTGCCATTCAAAAAACAGTCAGTGCCTGTCAGGAACATGATATTCCGGTAGGGATCTTTGCCGGGAATCTGTCTTTGGCCAAACAGTATGAAGAAGCCGGGATCCGCATGATCGCCTATTCGACAGATTATACGATCTACGGCAATGCTTTGAAGAATATCGTCAGAGCATTAAAAGAGAACTAGGAGAATTATGGAAAAGAAACATATCAGTCAGATAGAAGTTGGAAGTTTTTATAACACAGAAAAATATTATAATCCCCTGCCGGGCACAAACGGGCTGACAAGGTATTTTACCTCCGGAGAAAATGTATCGATCGCCCTGCATATGATCGAAAAAAACTGTCCTGCACAGCCGGAACATACACACGTTCATGAACAGGCCTTGATCGTGCCTCAGGGAAACGGTGAAGTGCTGATCGATGGACAGCGTTTCAAGGCAGAACCGGGATTCTTCGCGATCATCCCATCGAATCTGCCGCATGGTTATGATCCGACAACAGCGACTTATACCAGCTGGAATTTGGACATCTTCGTACCGGCAAGGACCGAATACGAAAAAGAAAACTACTTTGAAGCACTGGCCAAGAAAGCTTTAGGCACCGAAAAGAAATAGATCGGAGGAAGACTTATGCTTGCTTTGGTGGTCAACGGAAGTCCTAGAAAAACAGGTAATACCGCTGAGCTTGTGAAAACAGCCGGCAAAGCATTCAGGGATCATGATATCGAAGTCGAGTATATCGATCTCTATGATCATCTGTTTAAAGGCTGCATAAGCTGCTTCAGCTGTCAGAGAAAAGACAGCACCCTGCACGGGAAATGTGCCTATAAGGATGAAGCCAGTCCGATCCTGGAAAAGATGAATGAAGCAGATTTTATCGTTCTGGGAACACCGATCTACCTTCATTCCGTCAATGGCATGATGCACAGTCTTCTGGAACGCTTCCTGTATGCCAATATGTACCGCAGGGAGTACAACTCCAAAAAAGTGCCTTCCCTGCTTATCTACACGATGGGAGCGACATCTCAGAGATTCGAGGAACGTCATTATCAGTCGGATCTGGAAAACCTTCAGAATTCTATAGGAGCCACGCTTGGAACAGGATCCAGGATCTTATATTCCCTGAACTGTTCACAGCATCGCTTTCCTGAACGATACAGAATGCCGTATACAGGAAAGCTTACCGAAGAACAGGTCATCGCGAATAAACAGGCATATAAAGAAGAACATTTCCCGATCGACTGCAGCAAAGTATATGAACTGACCGAAGAAATGATCTCAGACGTGCAGAATAGCATCGCTCAATAAAGGATATAGAAGAACTGGCAAAGGGGACGAAATCCCCTTTTGTTATGCTTTATTCTCGTTTATTAAAAAAGATCTAATTCTCATTAGATTCCTTGTGAACCAAGCCGTTCGTCCCCCCATCGGCGTTACTGCGTGGTTTCCCACTCAACAGGCAAGGACGTTTTGGAGCCTTTCGGCTCCGGGATTTCCCTGTTCTTTTGGTTCATCTAAATTGTACAGTAATCCGTTTATTTAATTCAAACAAAAGCATCATATCTTATTGCCGGCTTAACGTGCATTAATAATCAGAATTATTAGATTTTCTTCCGTTGCATCTTGAACATAACACCTGAAGATTAGACTCAACAGTCTTTCCACCTTTAGAAACCGGTATGATGTGATCGATCTGAAGGCCAACCTTATCTGGCATATACTTTCCGCACTTTTGACAAGTGTAGTTATCACGTATCATGATCTTCTTCCTCAACTGCGGCGTCATTAACTGGCGCTGACTCAAGCTTCGATATTTCGTTAGAGTTGTTTCATGATCTATTTCTGCCAGACGCAATTCTCTTTCTTTTAGATACTCAAAAGAACAATACAGATGATCAGTTACCTGGGAATCCTGATACGATGTCTTTACATAATTTCTTTGCTGGTATCTTGTGTAAAACCTGATGAATTCGAACCTGTATGCATTTCCGTCATTAACAGCATTCAAATACTGTTTGTATCTAAGCAATTTCAGCGGTCCGCTTCTTTCGATCCTTCTGTGAGATTGTTCCTTCCAGCGGTTTATTTCGCTCTGGTGTCTTTTCACAGCTTCGTAACCGCCATCATTAAGAAACTCATCCAAAAGATCGTCAGTATTAACGTTTCTTCTCCCGGAAATATCTATATCCTCATAGAAATACGGATATTGAAACGGGCTCTTTAACCACAGATAAAAAAGATAGAATATCAGTGTGAGAATGGCCACGAGAGCCATGATAGCCAAAAAACCATTTTTATCCGACAATTTAAACAGTGTGTTCTTGAGATTACTTGGATACTATGAATACTACTAAAAGAGAGATTTTTGTTACCAGCAGAAATTACATAGCTCTCAAACGCTATCAGGCCGTTTTTGATTTAGTTCACTGTTTTGTTACCAGCAGACATTACATAGCTCTCAAACAGAGGAAGACGTCCCTGAAGGGAGTGGAAGGTTTTGTTACCAGCAGAAATTACATAGCTCTCAAACTCAACGTGATCTTGCCGGCCGAATATCAGAGTTTTGTTACCAGCAGAAATTACATAGCTCTCAAACAATCTTTATTTCTTATACGGGTTATACTTAGTTTTGTTACCAGCAGAAATTACATAGCTCTCAAACAGAAACTTGGTTATCATGTTTATCTTTATCGTTTTGTTACCAGCAGAAATTACATAGCTCTCAAACAGAAGAAGAGGAGATAGAGAAATGCTAACAGTTTTGTTACCAGCAGAAATTACATAGCTCTCAAACCCATCAATCTTGTGATAGTCACCATCTCCCGTTT
>JAZPYW010000038.1:0-5783 GCA_045544415.1 Erysipelotrichaceae bacterium | reverse complement strand
CACCAGCAGCATATTCGCAATGTTGGAACCGATGACATTTCCTAAAGACAGGTCGGAATGACCGCCCATAGCCGCATTCATCGATACCATCAGTTCCGGCATGGATGTGCCGATAGATACGATCGTAAGACCGATGATGATCGAAGGGATACCCAGTTTTTTTGCGACGGAACTGGCACCGTTTACGAGGAAGTCTGCTCCGTATTTCAGCAGTACGAAACCCAGGACGACCAGCAGTACATTGATGATAAGATTCGTTCCCATAATGTTTTTTAACTCCTATATATCAGATATTTACCCATAAGTTCATTTGAACACATAGACGATTATAATCGATTTCCCACTACATTTCAATTTATAATAGTGCTATGATCAAAAGAATCTATCTGGAGATCACGAATGCCTGCGATCTGCGCTGTCCCTTCTGCACAAACCGGAAAGGAAACCGTTATCTCAGCATCGAAGAGATCCGTTTTTACCTGCCTCAGATCAGAGAGATCACCGATTATATATATCTCCATATCCTCGGAGAGCCCCTTCTGCATCCCGATCTTCCGGAGATCTTTTCTTTATTGAATCAATACGGAATGAAGCTGCAGCTGGTCACCAACGGGACGCTTCTTTACAGATATCCCGATCTGCTGAAAGAGCCGTGCCTGAGAAAACTGTCCATATCTCTTCATGCCTGCAATGATATCCCGATCCCGGAAGGATACCTGGAAACGATCGATTCACTTCTGGAACAGGAAAGAGAGGCAGTGATCGAGCTTCGCTTTTACGATGAAGCGCATCTGAAAGCTCCCCTTCTCAGTTATCTTGATACACTCAAGAAACGCTATCATTTTACGGAAACAAACAAGAAAGGTTCCTTCCGCATCAAGGATAAGACCTACCTGTACATACAGGATCTCTTCCGCTGGCCGGATATCCGCGATCCGGAGATATCCCTTCGGGGAAAATGCCATGCGGATGAGATGACCGCCATCAATTCGAATTCCAATGTGACGCTCTGCTGTCTCGATCCGGAGGCGTACAACAGGATCGGCAGTTTAAAAGAAAAGAGTCTCAGGGAGATCCTGGACTCTGATGATTACAAACGGAAACTGGAAAGTCTGCGCGGGAACGGCGATCTGAGCGAACTGTGCCGAAAATGCAGCTACCGTCTGCGCTTCCGGTGATAGCATTCGCTAAACAATATCGAAGACAATGAAGACAGGGATATCTCCTTCAGACTCTTATGGTCTACGGAATATCCTTTTTTATAGATCTCATCGAGGACGTAATAGTCTTCCGGGATCAGAAAGGCATATTTTTCCGGAAGATCCATGTGATCGATGTCTTCCCCTTTTGAGATGAACGGCAGGATCTCGTGAGACGGATAATCACGCTGATAGTCTTCTGTGGTCGGATAATAGGCGATATTCAGATGGAACAGCGAGCCCATGGAGGAACGGACACAGCGCGGATCGAAATAGTCGAGCTCATTGCCGATAAAGACGATGTCATGGAAGTCGAAAGATACGGCGGAACGCATGATCGTGCCTGCATCTCCGAAGGAATGGAAATCATAGAGGAGGATATGCGGACCGTCGCTCAGTTTCCTTTCGTATTTATCGAATACGGTGATCGCATAACAGTTCTCCTTTGCGGATAGCTTTTCGATCTGACGGTCGTCATAGACCATCGGGATATCGTGTTTATGACACAGATCCGAAAGATAGGAAAACTGGCTGTTCTTATGACATTTATCGGATAGATATACGGTCTTGACAGATGATGGCGCATGTTTGATGGCCTCTATAGATAAAGACATGCCCAGACAGTATGATCGAGTATCTTCTCTGCGGTATTTTTCCATACGTCTATTATAAAAAAGAAGCCGGATCTAATCCAGCCTCTTTAAAGTATATCTGCCATCCTGCGTATCCAGGAGGATGCTTTTGGTATCCGGATTCTCCAGAAGGAATCGGGCCAATGGAGATTCGACAGCTCTCTGAATATGTCTCTTCATCGGACGGGCACCGTAGGTCTCATCGAAGCCGAGCTCAGTGATGCGGTCCAGTGCCTGATCGCTGACCTTCAGAGTGATATCGTTCTCCATGAGTCTCTTCTGCAGCTGGGAGAGGAACTTCTTCGCCACAAGACGGATCGTATCTTTCTCCAGAGGATTGAAGATGATGATCTCGTCGATTCGGTTGACGAATTCCGGTTTGAAGGCAGCCTTTACGATCTCTTCGTAGGCCTTTCTCTTCTTCTCGATATCTTTTTCAAAAGCGTATTCGGAACCTAAGTTCGAGGTCATGATGATGATCGTGTTCTTGAAGTCTACGGTCACTCCCTTGGAATCGGTGATCCTTCCGTCATCGAGGATCTGCAGCAGGATATTGAAGACATCCGGATGAGCTTTCTCGATCTCATCCAGCAATACGATCGAATACGGTTTTCTCCGTACCGCTTCCGTCAGCTGTCCTCCTTCTTCATAGCCTACATAGCCCGGAGGAGCACCGATCAGTCTCGATACAGAGAACTTCTCCATATATTCGGACATATCGATACGGACGATCTTCGATTCATCATCGAACAGCTGTTCCGCAAGAGCCTTCGCTACTTCCGTCTTTCCGACACCTGTAGGGCCTAAAAAGAGGAAGGAACCTATTGGCCTGTTCACATCCGAAATCTGCGTCTTAGACCTTAAAATCGCGTCAGAGACGAGTTCCAGAGCTTCATCCTGACCCATGACTCTCATAGATAGAGTATCCTTCAGTTTCAGGAGTTTTTCTCTTTCGGTAGATAAGAGTTTATTGACTTCGATATGCGTCCATTTCGCGACCACTTTCGCGATAGATTCTTCGTCGACGACTTCCTGTATCATCCGGTTGCCGGTATCCGCCATTTCCTCATTCAATGCAGTGATCTCTTTATTGATGTTCGGGATCGTCTCATACTGCAGCTTTGCGGCTTTCTCATATTCGGCGTTGTTCTGGGCGTTGTTGAAATCGATCTTGGCTTTCTCCAGATCTTCCCGGAGCGTCTTGACTCTCTCCAGATCTTCTTTCTCTTTGGACCAGCGGCTGTAGAGGATCTCTTTCTTCTCTTTCAGATCGCTGAGTTCCTTCGAGAGTTCTTCCAGTCTCTTCTTCGCCTTTTCATCCTCTTCCTCTTTCTTCAGCGAGACCTGTTCGATCTCGAGCTGACGGATACGCCGTATGAGCTCATCGAGTTCTTCCGGCATCGAATCCATCTCGACACGGATAGAGGCACAGGCTTCATCGATCAGGTCGATCGCCTTATCCGGCAGGAAACGGTCGGTGATATAACGGTTGGACATGACCGATGCGGCAATGATGGCTTCATCCTTGATCTTGACGCCGTGATGAGCTTCAAAGCGGTCTTTCAGACCTCTCAGGATCGAGATCGTCTCTTCGATCGAAGGCTCATCGACCGTCACCTTCTGGAATCTTCTTTCCAGTGCGGCATCCTTTTCGATGTATTTGCGGTATTCGTCAAAAGTCGTAGCACCGATGCATCTCAATTCTCCTCTTGCCAGCATCGGCTTGAGAAGATTGGCTGCATCCATGGATCCTTCCGTCTTTCCTGCGCCTACCAGGTTATGGATCTCATCGATGAACAGGATGATCTGTCCGTCTTTTTCCTTGACCGCATTCAAAACGGCTTTGAGTCTCTCTTCAAATTCACCGCGGTATTTCGCACCGGCGATCAGCGAACCCATATCGAGCTCGATCAGTTCCTTGTCTTTTAAAGAAAGCGGGACATCGCCGTTGTTGATACGCCAGGCCAGACCCTCGACGATGGCCGTCTTACCGACACCCGGTTCACCGATCAGCACCGGATTGTTTTTGGTCTTACGGGACAGGATCTCCGTCACTCTTCTTATTTCATCATCTCGTCCGATGACCGGATCGATCTTTCCTTCCCGTACATCCTGTACGAGATTTCTTCCGTATTTTTCCAACGGATTGAGATTGTTTTCATCTGACTGGTTATTGATCATAGAGTTCCCCCTTTCCTGATCATAGGTCTTCAGCAGATCTTCTTTCGTAAAACGGATCTGCTCTCTCAATTCTTCCGATACCAGAGAATTGTTGAAGAGTATCTCGATAAACAGATCGAATACACTCAGGAACTTGTCTTTTCTCTGACGGGAAGTTTTTAGGGCATTGTTGTAGGAGTCATTCACATAGCGGTTCAGATTCGGTTCCGAGGCGGAATCGCTCTGAGGCAGACGCGATAAAAAGCGTTCTACCGAATTCTTCATGGAAGAGATATCCGCATGATAGGACTGAAGCAGTGCGATGATATCTTCATCTTCCAGAAACGCATGAAGCAGATGTTCGCTGGCAAGTTCCGGATTCCGGTTATCTTTGCACAGCATCACTGCCTTGAGTACGACATTCTGCAGTTTTTCGGTCATTCCGTCAAAATTCATAGAATACCTCCTTTAGCACTTATACTAATTGACTGCTAATATGTGGGAATAATTTAAGTAAGGAAGATCCTTACTTAAACTGTTTTTTGAATTGTTCGAAGACAGATGTCTTCTTGGATGTCTTTCCGGCGAGTTTCTCGTAGAGTTCTTTCTCTTCTCTGCTGAGCTTCGTCGGGATCGTGACTTCGATCTCAACGTACTGATCGCCGGTATTGCCGCTGCGAAGATCTTTGGCACCATAGCCTTTAAGACGCAGCTGCTGACCAGGCTGAGTACCTGCCGGGATCTTCATCTCGACATCGCCGTGGCATGTAGGCACATCGACACTGCATCCCAGAGTCGCATCGACCGAGGAGATCGGGATCTTCACATGGATATCGCTACCGTTTCTGGTGAAATACTTATGCGGACGTACATTGATCTCGATATAGAGGTCGCCGTTCGGACCGCCGTTCTCACCCCGTTCGCCATATCCTGCCAGACGTACCTGCTGACCGGACATGATGCCTTCCGGGATCGATACTTCCACTTCTTCTTTCTTGCGGATATATCCTTCTCCGTTACAGTGAGTACACTTTCTGCGGATCTTCTTGCCGGTGCCGTTGCAGTCCGGACAGTCGGACATCTGCTGCATGATCCCGAATGCCGTACGGGTCTGTCTCATGACGCGGCCGCTGCCTCTGCAGGTCGGACAGGTCTCGATATCCGAAGAAGTCGCAGCTCCTGTTCCATTGCAGTAGGTACATTTATGATCGACATTCAGACTGACGACTTTATCGACACCGTGTATCGCATCGAGAAAATCGATCGTCATAGACATATAGCGGTTATCGCCTTTGATCGGCCCCGTGTTCCGCTGAGAAGAACGGCCTCCTCCGAAATTGAATCCGGAGAATCCGCCTCCCATGAAGCTCGAGAAGATATCGCTGATATCATCGAATCCGCCGGCATTGAAACCGCCGAATCCGCCTGCTCCGGCACTTCCGTCGAGACCCGCATGACCGAACTGGTCATAGGTCGCTCTCTTGGAGGAATCGGAGAGAACTTCATAAGCTTCATTGATCTCCTTGAACTTCTCCTCCGCATCCGGAGCTTTATTCACATCAGGGTGATACTGTTTCGCCAGTTTCCTGTATGCTTTCTTTATTTCATCTTCACTGGCGGTCTTGCTGACGCCGAGGACTTCATAATAATCTCTCTTGGCCATTGATCCACCCCTTTCTGATATTTATATAATGGTTACTTCGTCTTGAAATCGGCATCTACGACATCATCGTTTCCGTTCGTATTGCCGGAAGAATAATTGTTCTGCTGATTCAAGTCGGATCGTAGCCAT
>JAZPYW010000037.1:0-6031 GCA_045544415.1 Erysipelotrichaceae bacterium | reverse complement strand
GGCGATCCCGATCCTCTGTCTCTGTCCTCCGGAGAATTCCGAAGGATAACGGCGGATATGGTCCGGTTTGAGACCGACGATATTCAGCAGTTCTACCGTTCTCTTTTCTCTTTCCTCAGCTGTTTTATAGATGTTGTGGATGATCATCGGTTCCATGATGATCTCGCCTACCGTCATTCGCGGATTCAGCGATGCATATGGATCCTGGAAGATCATCTGGACGTTCTTGCGGAATTCCTTCAGTTCGGCACCCTTGAGCTTGGAGATGTCTTTTCCTTCGAATTCGATCGTTCCGCCAACCGGATCGTAGAGTTTGACGATCGTTCTTCCCAGGGTGGATTTCCCGCATCCGGATTCACCGACGAGGCCGAAGGTCTCGCCTTTCTTCACTTCAAAGCTGACGCCGTCGACAGCCTTGACGATCTGTTTCGGGGAGAAGAGGCCCTTGGTCACATCGAAGTATGTTTTCAGGCCCTCTACTTTCAAGATGACTTCATTTTCCATCTCACTTCCCTCCTTTCGCCCACTCATCCGACAGCCAGCAGCGGAATCTGTGAGTATCCGAGCAGGAAGCAGGATCCGGCATATAGTCCTTGCAGACACGCATCGCACTGCTGCAGCGGTCTACGAACGGACATCCCTTCGGAGGATTCAGCAGATCCGGAGGAGATCCCGGGATCGGCTTGAGTTCCTCTTCCGTCTCATCCATATTGGATTTGGCCACACACTGTAACAGGCCTCTGGTATACGGATGCTGAGGATCGTAGAAGATCTCCCGGTCTGTTCCGGTCTCGACGATCTTTCCGCCGTACATGATCGCTACTCTGTCGCAGAGTTTTGCGACGACACCCAGATCGTGGGTGATCATGATGACGGCCGTATTGGTCTCCTTGCGGAGTTTATCGATCAGCTCGAGGACCTGAGCCTGAATGGTGACATCCAGAGCTGTCGTAGGTTCATCGGCGATGATCAGTTTCGGATTGCAGGTAAGAGCGATGGCAATGATGATACGCTGTCTCATACCGCCGGAGAATTCAAACGGATACTGTTTGATACGCTTCTCCGGGGAAGGGATACCGACGAGTCTCATCAGTTCGAGAGCTCTCTCCCTCGCCTCTTCCTTCGTCATTTTGGTGTGATTCATCAGCGGTTCGATCAGCTGTGTCTCGATCTTGAGGACCGGATTCAGGAAGGTCATCGGATCCTGGAAGATCATCGAGATCTTGTTGCCGCGGATCTCCCGCATCTTGTTTTCATAATCTTTCTTTTTCGGAAAGCTCGATAAGGAGATATCTTCTCCATCGAAGGTGATCTTTCCGGATTCTACGATACCGTTGTCTGCCAGAAGTCCCATGATGGTATACATCATTTGAGACTTTCCGGAACCGGATTCACCGACGACTCCGAGGACTTCGCCTTCATTCAGTTCGAAGGATACATCCCGTACAGCCTGGACCTTTCCCTGCGGAGTAGTGAAGGAAGTGGTCAGGTTTTCTACTTTCAGTAATGGCATACTTCCCTCCTATCTCTTTTTTGTCTGGAACGCTTCACCGATGCCGTCGCCGATAAAGTTCAAAGACAGACAGGTGAGCGAGATCGCTGCGATGACCCAGGTGATCTGGATCGGGAATGTGAAGAAGATATCACGGCAGTCATTGGCCAGTTTTCCCCAGGAAGGGATCGACGGGTCAAGACCGATACCGACGAAGCTCAGGAAGCTTTCGGTGAAGATCGCACTCGGTACCATCGTCGTCAGATTGACGATGATCGGGCCGATGGCATTGACGATCAGGTGTTTCAGCAGGATGCGGGAATGGCTGGCGCCGAGGACCGTTGCGGCCAGGGCAAATTCCATTTCCTTGATCGACCGTACCTGCTGCCGTACCTGACGGGCCATACCGATCCAGGAAGTGAAGCAGATCGCCAGCAGCATGGCCGGGATCGTATTTCCGAAGATCATCAGGATCAGGATGACGTATAAGAGCGTCGGAACGGAATCCAGGATGTCGACGAAGCGCATCATGATCATATCCGTCTTGCCGCCGATGTATCCGGCGATACCGCCGTAGAGGATACCGATGATCAGACAGATGAAGGCAGCGGAGAAAGCGATGGACAGGGAGATACGTCCTCCGTACATGACACGTACGAAGATATCTCTTCCCAGTTTATCGGTGCCGAACGGATGTTCCCAGGACGGCAGAGAGTTCTTGATCTCGATGTTCTGTGTCTCGAAACCGTATTTCGACAGCATCGGTACGGATATCGACAGGACGATCATGACGATCAGGAAACACAGACCGATCATCGCCAGCTTGTTTTTCTTATATCTTCCCCAGGCATCCTGCAGGAAGGTCTTGGATTCCATCGCGATGAATTCGGAATTCTTTTCGTTTTCCGGAAGAAGTTCAAACATTTCTTTATTGATTTTTTCGGACATGTCTTCCTCCTCCCTATTTATCTACCTTGATACGCGGATCGATGAGCGCTGCGACTAAGTCGCTGATCAGCGCCATGATGATGACCAGAGCTCCCAAGAGGATAGTCAGACCCATACATAAGGTGTAGTCTCGGTTGTTGATGGAATTGGTGAATTCCTTGCCGATACCCGGAATGGAGAAGAGCGTCTCCGTCGTCAGGGAACCGGTGATCATTCCGGCGAAGAGCGGTCCGGCATAAGTGACGACCGGAAGGAGCGCATTCTTCAGACCGTGCTTGAATACGACCCAGAACTCTTTCGTTCCCTTGGAACGGGCAAGAGTGATATAATCGCTCGACATGACATCACGCAGCGAGGATCTCGTCAGACGGGTGATCGAGGATACCGGAGAGAACGAGAGTGCCAGAACCGGCATGATGTAGCTCTTCGGAGAATTCAGACCGATGACCGGCAATAACCTCAGTTTGACCGCCAGCAGCACCATCATCAGCAGCGTCAGCAGGAAGCCCGGTACCGATACACCGATCGTGGTGAATACGGTGATCACCGAGTTGACCCATCGCTTTCGCGTCAGGGCCGAGAGGACACCGAGGATGATACCGACACTCACCGAGAAGGCAAAGGCCAGAGCACCGAGTTTTGCCGTTACCGGCAGACGCTGTGCGATGATCTCCGATACCTGCTGTCCCTTCTTGGAGATCGAGATACCGAAGTCCCCTTTCAGTACATTCTTTACATAGATGACATATTGTTCTGTGACCGGTTTATCCAGTCCGTACTTTTCTTCCAGAGCTCGCAGCGTTTCTGCAGAGATCGATTTATTATCACGGGAGAAAGGACTACCCGGCATGGCCTTCATGCCGAAAAAGACGATCGTGACCAGCACGAATAATGTAAATACTCCCAACAGCAGTCTCTTTGCGATATATTTCAGCATCCTCCTGCTCCTTTCTTCCTGACTACACTCAAACATATTTGAAATCAAACTTAGCAGAAATCAAATATAAATAAATAATAGTATACCTATTGCGAATAATCAAGAAAAACTTTTCCTATTTTCTGAAATCATTTTCATTGGATGTAATTGTTTGCAAATATGGGTATTCTTTTGCTATTATCCATTTGTATATAAAGGAGGATCTTATGATCAGCGAAAGAAGAAAGAACTGCACTCAAAAGGTCCTGGAAGCCGGACTGGACGGTGTCCTCTTCGCTACCGGGGCAAATCTCCAATACATCACGGAAACGACCGAATACTTCTGGCAGAGAGCCTGCATGAAGAATATGCCGGACTATGCCAGTGCCTACAATATCCCGGAAGCTGTCGCCTTTCTCGATACGGAGGGAGACCTTACGGTAGTTTCTATCCCGGAACATAAAAACGACTTCCCGGGTGTGAAAGTCGTTCATTCTTATATGGATCAGATGGAAGATACCCTGGCACCGATCGTCAAAGGAAAGAAGATCGGTATCGGTACCGACTGCGGTGACTGGCTGAAGTCTACCCTTCATGAGATCGATCCGTTCATTGAAACAGAATGTGCCGAAGAGATCTGGGATGATCTGCGCTGCATCAAGGACGAAAAAGAGATCGCCTATATGAGAAGGATGGCGGAATTCACCGATGAAGCCGTCATGCATGTCGTAAAGAATATGAAGGAAGGCATGACGATGAGAGAAGCGGAAGGACTGCTGATGCAGTATGGCTTCGATCACGGCATACAGGATTTCTCCTTCCCTCCGACCATCGGTTTCAAGACGAAGGGACAGATGCCGGTAGAGATCCCGTTTGAATACGACCGCAATCAGAAACTTGTCAAAGGGACCGGTATCGCCTTCGATATCGGCTTCATGGATCACGGCTACTGCTCCGATTGGGGAAGATCTCTCTATTACGGAGAAGCGCCGCAGATCGTCAAAGACGGCTATGCTGCACTGCAGGCCGGACAGCTCAATCTCATCAATAAGATCCGTCCGTATGAGACCAGCACGAAAGACTGCTATGACCTTGTACTGGAAGGAGTAAAGGATAGAGGATTTGAAGATTACCTGCGTTTCCGTAATTCCGGAGGGCTGGGTCATCAGATCGGTATCGACTGCCATGAACATCCGATGATCAACTACGGTGTCGATAAACCGTTAAGGCCGGGCATGGTGTTCTGTTCCGAGCCGAAGATGATCTTCTACGGGATCATGTATATGAGGGTCGAAGATATGATCCTGGTCACGGAGAACGGTGCCGAATCATTGTCCAAGTTCCCGAGAGACCTCTTCGAGTTCTATAACGGATAATAAAAAAGTGCTGATCAGCACTTTTCTTCTGTTTATTCGACGCCGATCAGATAGGAGTATACCGGCTGATCTCCCTGGATGACCTCCAGTTCGAGATCGGAATTCGTTTCGACATAATCCTGTATCGTTTCGACTTCCTTATCATTGCGGTCTTCACCGACGATGATCGTCAGCAGTTCCTTCTCCTGATCATGGAAGATATCATCGAGAAGTTCCCGCACTGCCTGGAAGCGGTCTGCCTTGGAAGAGACGATCTTCTTGCCGTACATGGCGATATAGTCGCCCTGCTTGACGGAGATGTTCTCGAAGGTAGTATCCTTGATCGCATAGGTCACGGATGCGGAAGTGACATTGGATATGACTTCCGAGAGATCACGGATATTGTCTTCTACCGTACCGTCGAAGTTGAACATACCTACAGCAGAGAGTCCTTCCGGGATCGTCTTGGTCGGAATGACGGTGATATCGCGGTCTTTCATGACATCCTTGGCCTGATTGGCAGCCAGGATGATATTGGAGTTGTTCGGGAAGAGGAAGATATGATCGCAGTTATCGAGTTCTTCGATATTGCGGATGAAGTCTTCGGTAGAAGGATTCATCGTCTGTCCTCCGGAGATGATGAGATCAGCTCTCAGATCCTTGAACAGCTTCGTAAGACCTTCTCCCGAAGCAACGGCGATGATGCCGTAGGTCTTATGGACCTTCGGAGCCTTCTCTTCTTCTGCCTCGTTATTCTTCGCTTCTTCGATCAGATGCGTATGCTGTTCCGTCATATTCTCGATCTTCAGCTTGATGAATTCTCCGTATCTCTGTCCGATATTGAGCGCTTCACCAGGAGTCAGCGTATGGACGTGGACCTTTACCAGATCATCATCTGCTACGACTACCAGAGACTCGCCGATATCGCTGAGTTTCTTTTTCAGTTTGTTTTCATCGAAACTGTGGAGATATTCCGGATTCAGTCTCAGAATGAACTCCGTGCAGTAGCCGAATTCATCGTTCTCTACATCCAGGACAGCACTCTGTGCTTCCTTGCCTTCCTTCTTTTCCAGGACGACCGGATTTCCGTCGATATAGGCCTTGAATCCTTCCAGGATCTTTACGAAACCCATACCGCCGCTGTCGACGACTCCGACTTCCTTCAGTACCGGAAGCAGATCCGGTGTACGGTCGAGCGATTCCTTCGCATACTTTAACAGCAGCGAGAAATACTCTTCCATCGTCATATCCGGTTTTACGGTCTCCAGATCGTGTTTTACATACCAGCTGGATTCTCTCACTACTGTCAGGATCGTGCCT
>JAZPYW010000036.1:0-8953 GCA_045544415.1 Erysipelotrichaceae bacterium | reverse complement strand
ATGCATACCGACTTTTTTGTCGCATGAGACATAAGATAAATGCTCTAAAGGAAGAAAGGGAGATAGCCATGAAAAAGTTGTTCAAGATTTTTATGGTCATTGCACTTACTGTGATGATGACAGTGACTTCGCTGCCGGTCAACACTGTATTTGCGGACGATGTTCCGGAAACAACCGAAACATCGAATGAACCTGCAGGAACAGAAGAAGAAACTACTGTTCCTGGCGAAGCGCCTGCAGACAATGCTGATGTCACAGACGGACAGCCGGCTGATGATGGAACAGTACCTGCAGAAGAACCGGCAGATGAAGAACCGGTTGTAGAAGAAGAAAAGACTGTAGAACAGCCTGTTTATGAAGTTGCTGAAGAACAGGGTGAGTTTACAGAAGCTCCTGCTGAAGAGCCTGTAACAAAAGAACCTGTTGAAGAACCTGTTGTTCTCAATGCAGAAGTTTTCGAACAGGAATATACAGTAGGCGATCTTACAGTTAAGGTTTCCTATGAAGCAGGAACAGTACCGGAAGGAACTGCTGTTGTCGTAGGTGAAGCAAAACCGGAAGCTGTAGAAGCGCTGAAAGCTGAACTCGGCGAAGAAGTCAACTTTGCAGCCGCTGACATTTCCTTTGTCTGGAATGATAAAGAGATTGAACCGAAGGATTTCTCTGATAAGAACGTCAGCGTTACTTTAAAGTATGCCGGTGAAGAAGACCTTGGCGATACTGAATTCGAAACGAAGCACGTTGCAGAGACTGTCAATGAAGATGGTACTGTAACATATGAGGTTCAGGAAGTCACTTCTGAAATGACCCCTGTTACAGTGCTTGTCACAAAGACTAGAACAGTAAGCAAATATGTCCGTACTGACAAAGTAGAAGACGGTACAGAAGAAGTTACTGAATACGAGAAAAGAGAAATCACTGAAGAACAGATCATCAGATACGAGACTAAGACTAGACAGGTCCCTAAGACTGAAACAGTTAAAGTCAGAGTAGCTATCAAATGGTGGGATCCTTCAACATGGCGTGGTTACAAATATGTTACAAGAACATATTATGTAACGGAAGAGTATCAGGAGCCTGTATATGGACCGGTAGTTGTCGGTTACGAACAAGTACCTGTAACAAAGACTGTTACAAAATATAAAGATGTTGATGTCTATGAAGATGTAGAAGAAGAATATACAGAAGAAGTTGTCGTAGGACAGACTGCTGTATTTAGTGCCAATGAATTCTCTTCCTATGTAATCAGTTGGTCAACTGGAGGTTGGTACGGAGAAGACTATAGTTATAACATTCATTATGTTGATACAGAAGGTAAAAGCTTAACCCCTACAAAAACCCCTGAGTTCAGTAATGGTTATAAATTTCTGATATACGATGTTGATGGCTATGTTTATGATTCGACTCATTACGGCTCAAGAACAGGCGCTGCTATAAAACCTCTTTTAGCAAATTATGGAAATGATCGTGTATATCTTGATAATAACAATAACTGGCAGTATTTAAGAAATGATATTTACGTCGTTTATAAGAAAGCAACGGAACCTTCATCTGGCGGCACTCCAAAAGTAGACAGTGATGAAACGTGGCCGGAAGGAAACGATGCTCCACAGTTCAGCAAAACATCTACCTATAATGGCGACGGTACAAACACCATTTCTTTGAGCATTATTGGTGGTGAAAAACCAGTTGAAAAAACTACTCCTGCTGATGTAATTGTTGTGTTTGACGTTTCCGGCTCGATGAGCGAAAGCATGGGAAACAGCACACGTTTGCAGAGAGCCAAAACCGCTGTCAATACAATGGCAAACACACTTTTGAATGGTGCTAATAAGGGTGTAAAAATGGCCTTGATCTCTTATTCAACAGACGCACAAGTAGTACAGGGCTTCACAGATAACTACACCACTTTCAGCGGTAAAGTAAATGGTTTGTCTGCAGACGGCGGTACAAACTGGGAAAAAGGTCTGCTATTAGCAAATCAGATGGAAGTCAGAAGCGATGCTGCAACATTTGTTGTATTTGTTACCGATGGAGACCCGACATTCCGTGTAAGCCGTGGTGATGTCTCAGATAGTAATCTTGATCTGTATTCAGATGGTACATATCAGTATTACAGAAATAATGCCATCTTCGGTGAAGGAAACGACGACAGTAAAGGAAGAAACTTTGATTTTGCCGTTAAGCAGGTGCAGAGTATTAACTCAAAGAAAAAAGAGTTCTTTGCTATAGGCATTTCTAACGATGTAACGAAGGTTCAGAATTTGACAACGCAGGGCGGAGTTGATGCAAGCCATGCATTTATCGCTTCAAATGCTGCTGCTATGGAAAACGCATTCAAGTCGATTACTGAATCCATAAAATCTAAACTTGGTTTCGGCGATGTAGAAATTACCGATGGTATCACTGCTCTTTCCAACACTGAAATGGAAGTTATGCAGACGGTTGATCCGAATAGTTTTACATACTATCGTTGGGGCGGCGAAAACAACAAATATGGTCAAGATGAAGCTCACAAGACCGAATGGACAACGCGAGAAGCCGATGGATGTGGTGCAGCATCTTATGATAAAACAGAAGGAACTGTTAACTGGAATATGGGAGACAGTTTCCAGCTTGAAGACGGAGTTCATTATGTTGTTACTTTCCGTGTATGGGCTAGCCAGGAAGCATATGACCTTGTTGCAGATCTGAACAATGGCGTGAAGACATATGAAGATCTTACAGATGCAGAAAAGGCTCAGATTGTGAAGCTCGATACAACCCCAGTAACGTATGCATTAAAGACAAATACAGACAATGTCAATGCAACATATAAGAAAACCACAAAGACCGGTGACACAGTAACAGTATCTGATAATACTCCAATTGATGCAACATACACTCCAGGCACTCAGGAGAATCTTGCTCTTGAATCCATGAAACTGACTATCAGGAAGCAATTCGAAGATGACCTAACTGCTGGAGAAGACCGTGAGACTGAAGTCACATTAGTCGTATATCGTAGAAACGCCCATCAGGATCCGGAAGAACAGTTTGTTAAGTATCCAGTTCCGCAGAATGGAACAACGAGCGAAAATGTTGTTCTTAATGAGGCTAACAATTGGACTTATGAGTTCTATGTTGCTCCGGGTGTCGAAGTCAATGGTGAGGTTCTTGAACACGGATATGATTTCACAATTAAAGAGCCGGGCATTGATTACCACTATGGTCTTGTCGAAGAAATAATCAACCCAATGGTTGTTGATGGTCAAGATAAGTACTACGGTGATGGTTATTTGATTAACGATGATGAAACAATTTCTAAATATGTTGATCAGGGTGTAACTGCTGTTAACCGTGTTAAATCTGGTATTGATGTTAAGAAAGTTGTTGTAGATAAAGACGGAAAAGAAATCCTCCCGGATGAAGAATTTACGATCGTCGGTAAGATTCTTGACGCAAACGGTAATCCGTTTACATGGCAGGAAGGCGATGATGTAAATAAGAGTGGCGCTTATCATAAATATGATAAAGAAGGTAACCGCATTGTCTACAAAGGACACTTTGCATCCACTGATAATATCGAATTTACATTAAAAGCCGGAGAATATGTAAGATTTATTAACGTGCCGGACGGCTGTACATTTGAATTCGAAGAGAAAACTTCTGCAATGCCTGCAGGTTATGAATGGAAAGAATCCACAGGTGTTACACAGCATAGAGTTTCCGCTGGCGGTGAATTCACTCCTGAAGGTGATGTTCAGCCAACAGTAACAGACGGAAAAGTGGAACTTACAACAGGTGTTGTAGGCAACAAGCAGTATTCTGTTACTTTCACAAATACTGCAGTAAATGGTGAATACTTCTTCGTATACCATTCTAGTGACAATACGATCGAAAAAGTCTTCACAGAAGATGCTCGTGTAAAGAAAGGTACTTACGACGAAACAACTAAGACTTATACTTATACCTTCGACATCGTTGCTGAAACAAAAGAAGGAACTCTCTACGGCGGCTACTACCATGCATATGCAGGTCAGAAAGCTTCTGATGCAGAGATCCCGGATCTGACTTATGATGATACGAACTGGGCTACCGATACAGGGGCTACACCGTATGATGCGAAGAAAGCCAATGTCTGGAAGAAGGATCAGGCCTATACGGAAGATCCTGGTACAGCGATGCATCCGACAGCCGGAACGGTCTACTATCTGAAGGAAGTTCCGAATGGCTACATTCGTCCGTATGTACACTACACATACGATGACTACGATGACGCTAAGCCGATCAAGAAGTTCTATATCATCACAGCTACCGATGATACGAACTATAAGGGTGCAGGCTATGTCGAAATGCCGGCTGAGACTCAGGTAAATGCACCTAAGAAGAGTCTGTCTGTAACGATCAAGAAACCGGACGGTACCCTGGATAAGACTTTATCAGCCAAGAACGTATTCGATAAGCACGGCGTCACCAGAGGTTATCTGTACTGGGGTGAACGTTCTGATCTCGTCGGACAGACATCCTTCCAGTATGTACCGTGCTGGGAGACTTTGGACGGAGTTCTCGTCAAGGGTGTGACTGTCAGAACCGTCAAGAATATCACCAGCCATCTGGAGATTGGCGCTGATGATGTCGCTAGAGGACAGGATTAGTAAAGGAGGAACGCACGTATGACTTTACAGGATTTATTAGAAGCACTGCCGGATTACTTTGATGAACTCGGATTAAACTTCGAGGAATGGGCAGCAGCACATCAGGGATATGAAAGCTGGAGCTACAGCGACCTTTACAATGCTCTTCCGCTGGAACTCAGGGAAATGATCGGTGAGATCGATCAGAACATTTCCTGGAACAATGACGGTATGTAATAACTATAGTAGAAACAAAAATCATCAGGGGTCACGGTATAGCCGTGGCCCCATCTACCTTTTAGAGAATTATGTATTATTTCACAGGTATCTTTTCGGGGATAACAATCACACTTGAATTTAAATATGAATTGACCGCTTCATACTATGGAGGGCTTTTGGATTCGTGTTCTTATTCTGCAGATTGTGTTAAGGTTCCTGCTGAAGAAATAAAACGATGGATGTCTCTATGGAATACCAAAAATGTTGCATATGCGGAATATGTTTTAAGCTGCAGCTATATTTGTGACGCTTTGATGAGAAGAAACAGGATGGTTTTCCATGGCGCATCTTTTCTCTGGAATAATAAGATCTTTATCTTTTCTGCTCCATCTGGTACCGGGAAAACAACACAGTTAAAGCTGTGGGAGTCGTTGTACGGTGAAGAAATCATCATACAGAACGGCGACAAACCAATTCTGGAAGTTTGTTCCAATGGTGAAGTTATGGTCCACTCTTCTCCATGGAAAGGAAAAGAGGATATTGGAAGAGATGATATCGTTGCTCCTTTAGGAGGAATCATCCTTCTAAGGCAGAGCAAGAAGAACCTAATCACGCATATTGAACCATCTCTTGCGGCTAAATACTCATTTGGAAGAATTTATTCTTCATTTTCTACTGTTGAAGATGTTCTTATTGCCGGTAAATTATTTGATCGAGTTCTTTCAAAAAAACCGGTGTGGTTATTGAACAATAAAGGCGATCCAGAATCTGCGAAATTGACTCACAGCTTTCTGCTGGAAGAGGTAAAAAGATGAAATACAGGTTAAAAGAAGGAATTGCGCTGTTTTCCATGTGCGGATCTTATATCGTGTTTCCAAGTCACAGTTCTAAGGTACCTTTATCCTTCATCGTATCAGTTTCATCTGATTTAGTTCCTGTTTTGAAGGGAGAAATGTCCGACAATAATCTCAAACAGGAAGAGAAAGACAGACTGAATCGCATGCTTCGAGTAGGATTAATAGAGTATGAAGAATAATCTGTCAAAGTCCAAACAGTTTTTTCTAATCTGCATGTCAGACCTTCTTCATGCTAAGAGGACGATGGTGACAGAAGAAATCGATTGGGAAGAACTGCTGAAGATTGCAAGATCTCAAAGCTTGGTTGCAGCTATCTATTATCAATGTGATCGTTTCATACCAAAGAGTATAAAGAAGAATTATCTAAGATCTTATTTGGCACATATCTTCATTTCATTCATGCGGAAGGACGAATTTAAAAAACTGATTGCATGCTTTAAAGATGCAAATGTCAATGTAATTTGCATGAAAGGCAGTGTTTTCCGCGATCTGTATCCTATACCGGCTTTGCGCAGTATGGGTGATATTGACTGTATCATCCATGAATCAGACAGAAACGCGGTCGATAAGATCATGTGCAAAGAGTTGGGTTATCAGAAGTTCGTTGATAATCATGCGGTATGGACCTACTGGAAAGAGAATTTATATTTTGAGATCCATACACATATGTTCTATGAACATCTGGCCAACGATGTAAACTATGTTGAATACTTCGATCACATCTGGGAAAACTGTCACAACGCTGAAGTGTTTGAAGTAAGCTCGGATAATCTGTATATACCGGATGTCGATTTCCATTTTATCTATCTGATTACGCATACTGCAAAACATGTAACGAATAAAGGGTCCGGATTCCGTCCGTATCTTGATATGGTCTTGTTTGTGAAGCGTTATAAAGACCAGATGGATTGGGGCAGAATCGAAAAGGAACTAAAGAAACTCCAGCTGCTTCAGTTCGCTAAGACTTGTTTCGGATTATGCAAAGAATGGTTCGGGGTAGATATGCCGCTTAAGCCTGGTGAACTGGATGAAGAATTTGTTTATCAGGCAACAGAAAAAGCGTTCAATGATGGGGTATTCGGTCTGGAGAACAAAGAGAATACTGCAGCTAATTCTGCAAAGGAACTGAAGCGCTCCCATATGCCGAAAGCTGTTGCCAGCGTAATGCTGACATGGAAAAAACTGTTCCCTCCTTACAGAGATATGCAGCTGGTGCCATGGTATTCGTTTGTGGATGGAAAACCTTGGCTCATGCCATATGCCTGGGTTTATCGCTGGTTCTACGTTCTGAAACACAAAAAAGACGAAGGATTCGATCTTTTGGCAGAACCGTTTACGAAAGAAGATATCATTATTGAAAGAGAAAAATGGCTTCAGAAGTGGGGCCTGTAATAATGGAGGTTATTATGAAAAGATTACTAGTTGTTTTATCCGCTATGTTATTAACTGTCTCGCTTTTCGGCTGCAGTAAAGCTAAAGAACCGGACGAACCTGCTGAAACAGCAACTTCTGAACAGGAACAGCAGCCGGAAGAAGAGCCTGTTGAGGAAGTGACAGAGATCGAGATCGAAGAAGGAGAGTCCACTGGAGGACTCTGATCTGTTAGTCATCGGATCGACTCGTTTTTGATCATAGCACAAACAGGACTAAATCGGTAATGTAAATTCTCATGTGGGTTTATGACACCCCAGGTTAAACTATCCTGTGGGTGATGATGTAAACTTGCGTGGACTTTACAGGAATCTATGAAAGAAAGGCAGAACACGGACACACCAGTCTGTGCACTGCCTTTTCTGTTTGTCTGCACGATATCTTTAAAACGAATGTCCGGCAAGTTTATTGAGAGAGTAGAGGATCCTGTTGCGGAAACGTTTGAAGTTGGAATAGCCGTTGGCCAGCTTCAGGATCTTCTTGATCAGGGAGTTCCTTCCCTCGATAGGACCGTTGGAGACTCTTCTTCCTTCGATCTCGCAGAAGGAATTGAGGATCTCCGCTCTCCATTCCCGCAGAGTCAGGGAGAGCTCTTCGAATTCTCTTATTCCGGAACAGCGGTAATCCAGAATGATATCGTCAAGTTCCGCCGTAAGTTTCTCTCTGTCTTTCTCCTTCCGATCGTTGAAGCGGATATAGCGGTGATAGAACTCATAGGAAAGAGAGAGCTCCGGATCGATCTTCTTCATCTTCTCCAGAAGTTCGAATTCGCTCAGGACGTAATGGAAGTGATGATTGTGTTTTACTCTTCTGTGCTCATCGGAGAGAGGATCCTTGAGATAGAGAAGTTCGTCCCGGTATTTCAGCAGATAGTATTCATCGCTCCTTCTGTCCTTCTCGTATCTTTTCATGATTCTTTTCCGGACGTCATCGAGAGCTTTCGAGACTCTTCTGACCACATGGAAGGAATCGGCTACGATACGGGCATTCGGCAGCCATCTGAGCAGCACTTCCCGGTAGTTTGCGTTCATATCGATGGAGGCATAGAGGACTCTCTTCCTTTCTTTTTCGTCTATCCTTCTCAGATAGGAGGAAAGAGTGGACTTGTCTCTGTCCTTGAGGACATCCAGGACGCAGCGGTTGAAGAAGCCGATCAGGACCAGAACGTATTTCTTCTTCCTTTTCCGGGAGAAATACACTTCATCGAAGCAGACGACTTTCGTCAGCGGGTTTCTCTCCATCTTCACATAGCGGTCGAAGATCTTTATTACCTGAGTGACGGAGAGATGAAAGTATTCGGCTGCAGAGCGGAAGGTGTTATTATACCTTTTCAGAAAGTCCAGGACGTTACGTACTGTCTCGTCGCTGATGTGCCTTCCTGCAGAGCAGAAGGGATTCTCCTCCATCTGCGTCTTTCCGCATTTCGGACAGATGAAGCGGCGGTGGCGGTAGAGAAGGACACATTCTTTCCCGTGGTAGATCTGGTGCGGGATCTTCTTGAGGATATACTCCTTGACTGTTTCGTGGTAGGTCCCGCATCTTTTACAGCGGCTCCCTCTGTTCCGGATCATGACTTCGATAAAAACAGTATTCTTCTTCCGCTGTTCGGAGAGGATAAGCACATCTTCTTCAGGAATACTGGAAAATATCATAGAATAATATCAGGCGAAAGCTCCTTTCTTACATTAGTGCAGACACTCTAATGATAGGAAAGGAGCTTCTTCTTTTTCATCTGTTTTCATTCCTGTCCACGCAAGTTTACACTTGAAAAGAAAACACCCACAGGATAATTTAACCTGCGGGTGCTGATCCAGGATAGTTTACATAACC
>JAZPYW010000035.1:0-11726 GCA_045544415.1 Erysipelotrichaceae bacterium | reverse complement strand
ACTTTTATATTTTACTATGATTGAACAGAGCAATGTACTGTCGCATACAGTATGGAACTGCAGATATCACATCGTATTCGCTCCGAAATACCGCAGAAAGGTATTCTACAATCAGATACGCAGCGACGTAAGGGATATGATCAAGCAGTTGTGTTTCCAGAAGGGGGTGGATCTTCTTGAAGGAGAACTGTGCCCCGATCACGTTCATCTTCCGGTCGCTGTCCCTCCGAAGCTCTCGGTCTCCTCTTTTGTAGGCTATCTGAAGGGAAAGAGCTCTCTGATGATCTACGAGAAATACGGAAACATGAAATACCGATACCAGGGCAGACAGTTCCGGTGCCGGGGATACTATGTCGATACTGCGGGAAAGGACACAAAGAAGATCCGGGAGTATATACAGAACCAACTCAGGAAAGATGAGGAGGCGGAACAGCTGACCCTGGAGGGAATGGACCCGTTTACGGGTAGGAAGAGGTAACAATCTGCAGCTGGCAGACTGTTTTGAGCGCGCGGACGCGCCGCTGTCATGATGAGGCCCTAGTGGCCGCATAAGAAGAACCACCGGCTAAGCCGGTGGGTTTCTTTTATAGTTTAGCGAGAAAACTACTGGTAATTGAGGTTGGTTTTTATTATTCAGTAATTCTATTATCAACCCAGCCGTCTCTTATAGATTTTGTCTACGGTTATTTTTGCGCTCTTGATCAGTTTGTCCATGACATCAGTCTTATTTGCTGTCATGTAGGCTGCTCCATAGTATAATGGATAGTTTTCTTTAAATGGGATATATATAAGATCGCTGTTATCGTTGTAGCTTAAATCCGGAGCTATAGAGATATACTTTGGATCGCTTCTCATTAAAGATATACCCGTATCAAAGTCTGAAACGGATTTGATCTGAGCATCAGGAACAACAGACTTCAGGTCGCTGACAAATAATTCATATGTATTAATGACTTCTTTGGTCTTTGGAACGATGACCAGGCTTCTTCTGAGATCATCCCAGGTCAGTTCTTCCTTTTTGCTTAAACGGTTGTCTTTTCTTACCAGGAAACCTGTTTTTGATTTGATAAGAGGTTCGAATGTGATTGATTTCAGATCGTTGGCGACGAGACTCTGCTCTACAAAAATCAGATCCACACTGCCGCTGAGCAGACTGGCATAATTCATATTCGATGTAGATAGAACGAGATCTATTTCATAGTTCTTATACTTGGAATTAAATGTTTTTAATATTTCCGGCATGTAATGCTTGGAGAAAGGTCTGAAAACACCGACTGTAAGTTTGCTGTCATTTCCTTCGGCAATTCTCCGAGCATTTACGACCATGTCTTCTGCTTTTTCAATCAGCTCTCTGGCTTCTTTATAGAAATAGGTACCTGCATCGGTCAATTCTATTGTCTTGTTTATCCGCTGAAACAGAGGAAAACCGAGCTCTTCCTCAAGAGAACGTATCTGCTGAGATAGAGCGGGCTGTGAAATGAACAACTCTTTTGCTGCTTTGGTAAAACTTTTGTACTGAGCTGCTTTGCAGAAACTTTCCAGCTGATTGATGTTCATAATTCTATTTTACAGGAATTTATTCATAAATAAATCTTATCGATTGATAAAAAAAGCGTTTCAATGACCTTTATTGACGCCCAATATAATGAAATTGAAGAGAGCGCTTTCAGTGATTCGCTCATGGAGGAAAAATATGATAGCAGAGACAATCAATGAGAGTTTTTGTCTTACAAACGTAGACGCGAAGGACTGGGAAGATGCAGTCCGCATTGCAGGTCAGCTTCTGATAGATAACGACTGCGTCACGCAGGAGTATGTCGACGATATGATCGAAGTTGTGCACGAATACGGACCGTATATCGTTATTGCTCCGGGAATCGCTCTGGCTCATGCAAGACCGGAAAAAGGAGCGAAAAGGATTGCTGTATCGTTTGTGACTCTGAAAACGCCGATTTATTTCGGAAACGAAGGAAATGACCCGGTAAAACTTGTCCTGGGTCTTGCTGCTGTAAATAACACTTCTCATCTTGAAGCGATCAGAGATTGCATCAAGTACCTGTCTGACGAGAGTCTGGAAGTCATATACAATTGCGAAACTCCGGAAGAACTCGTTGCCCACATCAAGTCATTTGGTTGAAAAGCGCCTGAAGCTTTTTGATAAAACTCAATAAGGAGGGGAAAATCGTGCAAGTTGTAGTATCCATCTTTAATTGGTTCCTAAACAACATTTGGAAGCAAACCGCTATCTTCCTCGGCTTGATTTCTCTGGCTGGCCTGCTTGTCCAGAAAAAGAAACCGAAAGATGTTATCGAAGGTACTTTGCTTACGGTTGTCGGTTACTATGCATTTAATGCCGGCACGGGACTGATTACTCAATCCATCGGTAGGATCAATGATGTATTGATGCCTACACTGTCTACTGACTTCGGTGTTTATCCATATACAACGCCGGTTGTCAACACCTGCTACTCTATTGAATATCTGTCGAGCCATGTCATGATCCTGTTCATAATATCTTGGGTTCTGCATGTATTGATCGTCAGATTATTCAATAAGTGGTTCAAATGTGTGTACCTGACAGTAGTTCATGCATTGAATGCTACCTGCGTTGCAATGCTGTTCTGGTACTGCTGCATGGGATTCGAAGGTGCTGCATTATATGTTGCTGTTATTGTCTGCAATGTACTGTACTTTACCTTATCTCCTATGCTCGTCTACAAAGACACACAGGAACTTACTGACGGTGCATTTGCTCTCGGCCACACGCAGCAGGTCGGTGCGTTCGTCGGTGGAAAGATCGCCGGTTTAATCGGTAATCCGGAAGACACTGCTGAAAACCTCAAACTCCCTGGCTGGCTGAGTATCTTCTCTCAGACAACCCTGTCTCTTGCTGTCTCTATGCCGGTTACATTCATCATCTGTATCGGCATCGGCCTGATCGTAGGAAATGCACAGGCTATGGATGTCCTGCGCGGCTATCTCGGCGGCAATAACTGGATCATCTGGTGCTTCATTCAGGGTACAACATTCGCCGCAGGTACTGCAGTATTAATGTATGGTTTAAGAACATTCCTCGGCGCTCTTGTTCCGGCGTTCAAAGGCTTCTCTGAGAAGATCATGCCAGGTGTCGTTCCTGCTATCGACTGTGCCGCATTCTACGGCTACAGCCAGATGGGTGTCGTCCTAGGTTTCGTAGGCTACGTTATCGGCGGATTCATCGTATCTGCATTATGTATGCTTCTCAAGACCAGTGTATTCGTATTCCCGTCTATTTCTACATCGTTCTTCGATGGAGCGTGTGTCGGTGTCTTCGCGAATAAGCACGGTGGATGGAAAGGCTGTCTGATCGCCTGCATTATCATGGGCTTCTTCATGCATGCCGGTTCCGGACTCCTTGCAACAGGACTCCTCGGTGTTGAAAATGCGGCTGCCGGATTCTCTCCTGGCAACTGGGACTTCACCTGTGTCTACGCCCCGATTTTCTGGCTGATCAGCCTGTTCAGACATTAATCGTCACAAACGTAGTATACTGATTATAATCAATGATCTGTAGCCATTCTCGGGAGTATTTCTTCCGAGAATGGCTCTTGAAAGGAAAATAATATGTTTAAAATTACTGCAATCTGTGTTGCCGGTGTCGGCTCCTCCGTATTTGCCAAAGAACTGCTTTCCCAGGCTGTAAACATGCTCGGATATGAGCCTGATGATTTCACAATTGATGCAGAAGAAGTCTCTATGGCAAGAGGCGTAAGTGCTGATGTAGTCATCACATCGAATGCTCTGCTGGACAAGGTTGCCCCGGTTATGGAAGAAAAAAAGATTCCAGTAGTAGCTCTTGTTTCGATTGGAAAAGATCCTGATAAGATGGCAGAAGGCATCAGACCTTATGTAGAAGTGGCTGAAGCGGAAGGACGCGTTCATAAGCTCGGAGAAAAACCGGTAGTAGAAGAACCGAAAAAAGAAAAGAAAAAGTGGAGTCTCTTCGGAAGGAAGTAAACCATGGCAAGAAGAAGCAAAACAATAAAAGTTAAGAATAAACAGTTATATATTCCAATTACGGTTGAGGGTGAAAACGTTTATCTGGGGAAGAGAAAATATACTTTTACTTCTCTCTTCATCATGACTTTTATTGCGGAATTTGTTGCTATTGCCGCTATCTTCGTTTCGGCTTTCAATGTCATGACAAACGGATGGCACAATGCCATCTATCTGGTTCTCTCGATTCTGCTGTTTGCCTGGGGCCAGCTTTACGAACAAGCGCTGCGTAAAGCAAGAAAGCTCAGCAACAGAAAGACATTTATCAAGTCTATGATCGACCGGATCTGGGGTGTCAATTAGCTGATTTTGCAAAATCAATTAAGAAGGAGGCGTGAGCCTCCTTTTAAAGTATGTTCGTATAATCTCTGATGATATGATAGAGAACATCTTCATCGTTTGAATAGGGGAGAGTACAGTATGCATGCTTTTTCAGGAGATGCTCGGCATTGCTTGGCGCAAAGCTGTACTTAAAATTCTTAATCGTCAATAAGTCGCATAATGTATCTCCGATTGTAATGATTTCATCTGGATGAATGTTCAGCTGATCGATGACGTTCTTGATTGCGAATGATTTGTCGATACCTAGAGGAAGGAAGTTGATATTTGTTTTTGCCACCTTGGAGGTCTGAGTTCCTGTCTGAGCAGCTATACTCCTGAGCAGTTTCTCTTCCTCTTCATTTTTAAACAGGCAACTCAGTTTCAGTGGAGGACTTACTTTATCAAAATCAGCAACCCTCTTCTTGAAAGTTCTTCTGGGGTCATCTTCCTCTGCAATTCTGATTGCTTCTTCCGATTCAAACAGAGCGCATTCTTCATCGAAGATAAAATATGTGAAGTTATGCTTTTTCAGATTTAAACGGATTGCCCGGAACTGTTCTGCTGTCAGTCTGCCTAAAATGATTCTTTCGTAAGGAAATGGACGGTACAGTATCAGACCGTTCTGACAGATGTGGATGCTGTTCTGAAGAGACAGCTCTTTTATGTATTTCTGAATGTCAGCTTCTCCTCTTCCTGTGACTAAACTGACGTAAATACCCTGTTCCAGGCAAATTCGTACTGCTTCTGCATTGAGCTTTGATATTGTCTTATCGCTGGAAAGAAGGGTCTCATCAAGATCGGTGAAAACAGCCTTAATCTTCATAATTTCATATTAAAAAAATAAAAGAAAACCAACGATTAATTTTACTTATTAATACATAAAAAAATGCTTTTAAATAGGGCATTTAATGGTTGCTATCATGAAATTGTAAGTAGCACTGCTGTGCGCTGAAAGAAAATAGGGAGGAAAATGAATGTTAGTAGCTACTAATGTAATCATGGAGCACGCCTATAAGAACCATTACGGCGTTATCTCGCCAAGTATCGATGGCCCGGATTGTCTGTGGGCTGCAATCAAATGCGCAGAACGCAAGAGATCGCCTCTGATCCTCGGTATGCGTATGGAAATTTTTGAAAATGGAAAAGAACTCAGAACTTTTGTCAATCTCGCAAGAGAACTGGCAGAAAGAGCAACTGTTCCTGTATCCATCAATTTCGACCACTGCAAAGACATGAAAACCGCAATCGAAGGCTTCTATGCCGGTGTAACTTCCGTTATGCTTGATTACTCGCTGAAATCTTTCGAAGAGAATGTTGCAGGTACAAAGTTTGTCTGCGATATGTGCCATCCTGTCGGCGTTTCTGTTGAAGCAGAACTAGGACATCTCGGTGTTGATATCCTTCTTCCTGGTGCAGAAAACAACGAAACTCTGCAGGTTTCCGATTCTATCTACACAGATGCAAATGTAGCCCAGGAATTTGTTAAGCAGACCGGAGTTGACTGTCTTGCTGTTTCGATCGGCAACAAGCATGGTCTCTACAAGGATGATACAATTCCTCATATCGAATTCGAACTGCTCGATGAAATCAACAAAGCCTGCGGTATTCCGCTGGTTCTGCACGGCGGTTCCGGAACAGGAGACGACAACCTTCATAAAGCATGCCAGATGGGTATCTGCAAGATCAATGTCGGTGCCGATATCAGAAAAGCTGCTGCTGATGCAGTTCTTGAAGCTGAACCGAAAGCAAAGAGAACAAGAGGCTTCTTCCTGACGAGATCCGGCTACTCCGAGAAGACAGAGTACTACATGGATGTCTTCGGATGCACTGATAAATCTTGGATCTAATAAAAAAAGAAAACCGGAGGAGATAATTATGCTGAACATGTTATGGACTGCTGAATACGATCCGAATTGGGAGCAGATACTCAGCAAGCATTTCAATTTAAAAAGAGCCGGATTCAATATCCACAATCTGAACGGACAGTTCTTCACAGAAGATGAACTGATTGAACAGCTTCAGGGTATTGATGTATTCCTTGTCGGCTACGATCCGATTACTGAAAAAGTTCTGGACGCCTGCCCGGATTTAAAAGTTATCTTAACGGTCAGAGACGGCCCGGAAGAGAACATTGATACAAAAGCCTGTGAAGCGCGCGGCATCCCGGTAATGAATTCTGCCGGAAGATGCATGCATTCTGTAGCCGAACTGACCTGGGGTTTAATCATGAATATGGCTAGACCGATGATCACGATCGCTTCCAGAATCAGAGCTGAACATTGGACTAAAGAAAATAAGCAGGCTCTCAGAAACGTAGTAGAAGCCAGAGCTTATGAACTTTATGGAAAGACCCTCGGCATTATCGGTATGGGAAGAAACGGTCAGAACATCGCTAAGCTTGCCAGCGGATTTGAAATGAATATGATCGGCTACGATCCATATGTTCCGCAGGAAGCCGTAGACCCATACAATGTAAAACTCGTTTCCTTAGAGGAACTGATGAGCACTGCCGACTATATCGTAGTCATGGCAAGAGTTACAGAACAGTCTAAGGGTCTGGTTTCTAAGGAAATGATTTCCTTAATGAAACCGACAGCGTGCATTGTCAATACTGCCAGAGCTCCTTTAGTTGACTACAACGCTCTGATCGAAGCTCTTAAAGAGAACAGAATCAGAATGGCTGCGATCGATGTCTTCAAACCTCAGCCGATCGGACCGGAAAGTCCTTGGTATGAACTCCCGGAAGACAAAGTCATCATCACAAACCATATGGCCGGATTCTCCAATGAGAGAACAGATCACCAGTGCCAGATTGCCTATGACAGTTTCAAGGATTGGGTAAATGGCGTTGTTCCTCAGAGGCTCTACACGAAGAACGTATTTGACTCTCCGACTTTCTCCGAAAGAGGAGGAAAGCTCTGGGACTGCAAGTACGAGCTGTAATATGAAGATTTTGATTAAAGGGGGAAACATTGTTTCCCCTTATCGTGAAATTAAGAACGGATCAGTACTGGTTGAAGAAGACAAAATTGCCTATGTAGGTAAAGAGACTCCGGAAGATGCTGATGCCGTATATGATGTCAGCGGTCTTCATGTAACCCCTGGATTTATTGATCTGCATATCCATGGCGGCGGCGGCAATGAGTTCTGGTGCGACGATCCTGAAGAGATTAAAAGAGCCGGATTATTCCATGCTCAGCACGGAGTTACGTCTGTTATGCCGACCGTAGGCGTAGAAGGATCAATAGAATTCACGGATCAGATGAAGAAAAACTTCGATGCCTACGATAAAGCATACAAAGATAATGATCCGAGTCCGGAAATGCTCGGGATTCACCTTGAGGGACCGTATGCCTCTCCTGAACAGCCGATGGCCGGCTATAGAGTCATCATCCCTGTAAAGAAAGAAGAATACGGAAAGTTCCTCGATTACAGCCCATATATTAAAAAGTGGACCGTAGCACCTGAAATTCCGGGAGCTCTTGAATTTATCAGCGATATGACCGCAAGAGGTGTATATACATCCATAGGTCATTCGAGTGCTGAGTACGATCTGGTCTGCGAAGCCTTTGAACGGGGAGCAAATCAGATGACACACCTGTATTCCGGCATGACCATGACTCATCGCGTCAATGGTCTCCGCTATCCGGGCCTGGTAGAAGCGTCCTATATGCTTGATGATATCTATGTTGAAGTCATCGGCAACGGCACTCATCTCTGCGGCGAACTCCTCGGATTTGTCCATCAATGCAAAGGTGCAGGGCATATCTGCATCGTATCAGACGGTTCATCAATGACCGGAACGCCTGATGGCCCGATCGAGTACCACGGAAGGAAAGGCTTTATCGAAAACGGCGTAATGGTCAAGGAAGACCGTTCCGGCTTTATGGGCAGTGTTACGACATATGACAAGATGTTCTATAACCTGCTCTATAAAGCAAACCTTCCAATGAAAGATGCTGTCAGAATGACAAGTACAACACCTGCAAATGCAATCGGTATAGGCAACCGTAAAGGGAAACTGGCAGCAGGATTCGATGCCGATGTGATCGCATTTGATGATGACGTCAACATTAAACTGGTTATTGCAAGGGGAAAAGTACTCTATAACGCCTTGTAGTATTTGAAAGGAGGCACATTATGACAGAATCAATCCGCATAGTATTGCCTCTCTTCATAATGACTGCTGTCGGAATTCTTGTCGGGAAGCTGGGTTTTTTGGATGACCACACGATGAAACAGCTCAACAGAATCATCTATGATGTTCTGTTTCCATGTTCGTTCTTTGCCAGTACCTATAACAGCGCTGGAAAAATAAATATCGGAGCTGATTTCATCATTCTGATATTTGTGCTCGAAATAGTTTCCTTTGCAGCAACTTATTGTATCGCAAAGTATTCCAGCAAAGATGTTGCAAAACAGGGTGCGCTGCATCAGGGAATGTTCCGGTCGAATATGATTCTGTTCGGAACAGCGATCGCCAGTTCGATGCTCAGCTCTGATGAAGTAGGTGTCTATACAGTTTCTCTGCTGATTATTCTGCCTCTTCAGAATATCGGCTCGGTAATCGGCAAAGAACTGTTCGGATCTAACGAAGAAGGAGTAACGGTCTGGTCTGTATTAAAAGGAGTAATGACGAACACGCACGTTGTTGCGATTATTCTGGGACTGATCGTGGGCAATCTTGGGATCAGGATCCCGGATCTGATTCTGAAGGTCTGCACCGATTTCGGCAGCTGCGGTTCGCCGATTCAGCTTCTTGTTTTAGGAGCAACATTACGGTTTGATGATGCCTTCAGCGATATCAAACTTGTCTCCATCGGTGTACTGGTAAAACTGTTCCTGATGCCTGCTGCCGGTTTGGCCTCGATTTATCTGCTTCATCTATCGTATGCAGAATCCTTCGTAATACTGCTGCTGTGCGCGGCACCGACTGCAGTAACTATTTTTACAATCAGCATGAGATCCAAATGGGATGTCTCATTAGCGAACAAACTAATTCTTTATTCAACAATTGTCGCCCTTTTATCTCTCACCATGTGGATGTATTTCCTTGAAAGAATCGCTTTTTAAAAAGAAATACTCAGTGTTGTTAACCCCCTTTTGAAAGTATGACCTCATATTCTGTGAGCAGATAATATGTATTCACTATTAAACCCCAGGGTAGAATTGTTGAATTCCAGACATGCAGAACCTCATCTGCATGTCTTTTTTTAAAGGAGCATTGCTTCTGTCGAAGTTTTTCTTATTTTCATAAATAACATTCGCGATAAAATAGATTCATGAAACACTACATCGACTTTGAGGCAAGTGAAGCATTGCAGAAGATCATATCCGTAGGATGTGTAAGGGAAGACGGAGAAGAGTTTTACTTACTCGTATATACGGATGATCCTATCACTCCGAGAATAGAGGAGATCACCGGTATCACGCAGGAAGATATCGATGATGCCAGGTCCATAGATGATGTATTTACTGAATTCTATGACTGGTGCAATAGAGATGATGAAGTTCCTGAATTCATCTGTTATGGAGATGGAGACTATGAATTCGTCAGTAATACCTTCTATGATGCATCATCATTTAAAGCAGCTTCCATGCTGGGATATATCTATCTGAATATGTCGGACTGTTCCGATGAGATCAAACGGCACTTCTATGTCAATAAGACGATCTCGTTGGAGAAACTTGCCAGATACTTCGATCCGGACTTTATCGAACAGAATCATAATGCACTGGATGATGCGAAACTCTTAAAGATCGTATATGAAGGCATGAAGAAAGATACGAATGCTTCGTATAGCTCCTTTACAGAATACCTGGATCCGAGAAGATATCCGGATGAAGTACGGAAGGTATTGCGTATGAACGGAAATACCGTACTGGAAGAGTTTAAGAACATCAAAGAGGCTGTAGAGTGGGTAAAGAAACAGCCGAACGATAAAGGACCTCAGTATGTCAAAGATGCAGCAGAGAAGATAAAGAAAGCTGCTAAGGACGGTGGGAAGTACTTTAAGTCGAATTGGAGAATACTGTAGGAATAAGAAAAGAACGTGAGGGATCACGTTCTTTTTGATTACTGTTTCTTGAATAGGGCGATCAGCAGGATGACCAGGTATACGGCACAGCCGGCAGCTAAGGCGAGGTTGGCGTAGAGAGTGAAACCGGTATAGCCGCTGGATATCGCGTTGTATACGGTCAGGACACCCAATACCACTACGAGAGCCATCTGCAGATAGATCTTCTTTTTCGAAGAGTTCTTGGCGATGCGCTCGATGAAACTGTCTCCTTTGACTTTGCTGTATTTGTCGAGGACCGGAAGTCTCGGGATGTAGACGAACCAGAAGATGAGGGTCGATACCAGGATGATCCCCAATGCGATCAGTACGGCTGCCAGATAGTTCTTGCTGAAGACCGTGAAGACCGCTCCGACGAAGATCGCCAGCGGGAAACGCATGGAAAAGAGATTAATCGTCTTGGCCTCGGAATTGTTGATGAGGTAATCGTGTTTCAATAATGGGTTGGAGTAGATGACCCGGTTTTTGCTGTCACGGACGATGAACGGTCCGCCGAGTTCTTCTTTGAAGTTTTTGTTGGACATAAGCACCTCTTTTAGAGCAGGATGATCTCCAGTTTGTTCTGAAGGTTGGAAACGTCAGCTCCTTTTGCGGTGATCAGCTGATCGATGTCTTTCCATTCAGCGTACTGGTAGATCCCGTCTGTTTCGAATTTGGAATGATCGCAGGCTAAGATGTTGCAGCTGCTGTGTTTGACGGTCTCGCGGCCGATCTCCATCTCGGAATAGTTCCGGCAGGTCGGTCCGTCGAAGCTGCGGATCCCGCTCGTAGAGAGGATCGCGTAGTCGACGTGGGTCTTGCGGATCGCTTCCAGAGCCCAGGTACCGGCTGTCGCATAGGATTTATCGAAGACGACGCCGCCCATGATCGTCAGGGTGACATCGGAACCGAGCAGATTGTAGGCGATCGGGATCGAACAGGTCAGAACGCGCAGTTTCTTCTTCGAACGGAGAAGTTTGGAAAGAATGAGCGGAATGCTTCCGATACCCAGGTATACGGTTGCTCCGTCCGGGATGATCGATGCCAGATAGGCAGCGATCTTTTCTTTTTCGTCGTGATTCGTCGTCGCTTTTCTCTGGACCGGCTGATCGTAGTAATCGTTGTTGATGATCGCGCAGCCCCTTCCTTTTTTGACGACGCCCTGTTTGTCCAGGTAGTTGAGATCTTTGCGGATCGTTTCCGTAGAGACCGAGAATGACTTGGACAGTTCATTGACGCTCACGGAACCTTTATCGAGTATCAGCTTAGTGATTTCATCTCTTCTTTTGATGGCATAGTTGTCGGTCATGTATG
>JAZPYW010000034.1:0-24506 GCA_045544415.1 Erysipelotrichaceae bacterium | reverse complement strand
ATTTGTTTATTATAGGGGTCATTATTGTCGGTAATCTGAGAATTTTATCGGAAAGATAAAGCCGTTATGATATAAGTGTCCCCAGGGACAGGACAGACGCTCACAGCAATATCTCTTGATTGAAGCCGCAGAAAAAGCATTCTGAAAAACGCGTCTGGAAAAGAAAGACGTCTTCAGCAATCACTGCATAACGATTGGAAGACCGTGTTAACGGAAGAAGGTTCGAGTCCTTCGGCACATGACGTCTTGAACAGAATGATGCCTCAAAGGCATCAAAAGGCGAAGCCGGGCACAAGGTCCCGGCTTCGTTTACCCGCGATAAGAGAAGGAGGAAACAGAAATGGAATTGCTCGAAAGTATCCGAAATGAACAGAACTATACATCTACCGAGAACGGTGCATTGGCCATGAGATCCACTCTGGATCCTCTGACCGATCTTTTCGCAGTATCCGGAGCACTCAGAGAACGCAGCGAAGAAGAGATCACATCTCTCTTTACCAAAGCTCTCATCGAGGACAAACTCCTTGCGGTGAAACTCGCTTTCTATACGCGGGACATCCGCGGAGGACTCGGCGAGAGAAGAACGGGGCGCATCTTTTTCCGTCATCTCGCAAAGTACTATCCGGAAATCTTCGCAAAGAATGCAGCACTCATCAGTGAATACGGCCGTTTCGACGACCTGGTGTATCTTACGGAGTATGCGCCGGACATCATCGTCCCGCTGCTGAAGAAACAGCTGGAAGACGACCTTGCGCACATGAAGAAAGGGGAAGCAGTCTCTCTGCTCGCAAAGTGGCTCCCCTCCATCAATACCTCTTCTGAAAAAACATCTTCGAGAGGAAGATATCTCGCAAAAGCATTCCGCATGAAAGAAAAAGAATACCGCAGAACTCTGAGCGCACTGAGGAAGTATCTGAATATAACAGAACGCAATATGTCTTCCGGAGAATACGGGAATATCCTCTATCCGGAAGTACCTTCCTATGCGATGCTGAAGTATCGCAGAGCTTTTCAGCGAAACGACAGGGAACGTTTCTCTTCCTATCTCGAAGAACTGAACGGCGGAGAGACGAAGATCAATGCTTCTGCTCTCTATCCCTACGATATCGTCGAAAAGTATCTGTATTCGGATATCGGAGCGGATCCGGTACTGGAAAAACAGTGGGAGTCCCTTCCGGACTATGTGGAAGGGGAACACAGGTTCCTCGTCATGGCGGATGTATCCGGGTCCATGGATGGAAGACCTATGGCAACTTCTGTCGGCCTGGCACTCTATTTTGCGGAAAGGAATCAGGGCGCTTTTGCGAACACCTTTATGACCTTCTCGGCAAAACCGGAACTGGTCAGCATCAAAGGAAGCAATCTCTTTGAAAAACTGAATTATATCCGCAATGCCGACTGGGGCATGAATACGGATCTGGAGGCAGCACTTCAGACGGTCCTGTTTGCGGCACTGAACGGGAATACTCCGAAAGAAGAAATGCCGGACTCTATCGTCGTCATCACCGACATGGAGATCGACAGAGGCACCTGCGGGAAGCGACTCTTCTACGACCGTATGAAGGACCTGTATGAACTCTTCGGCTACGTTATCCCGAATATCGTCTTCTGGAATGTGAATTCCCGCAAGAGCACCTACCACGCATCTTTTGACCGAAAGGGAGTGCAGCTGGCTTCCGGTCAGTCTCCTTCTGTATTCGCATCTCTGACAAAGGGGATCGATTCTACTCCGTATGAATATATGTGCAGTGTTCTGAATTCCGAAAGGTATCAGGCAATAAGTGTATAAACAGGCTCTATAAGCCTGTTTTCTTTAGGGATATGATAAAATGACAGTGAGGTAAAATGATGTTTTTTATCATGGGGATCAATGACCGTCAGGAAGAACTGGACTACCATCAGACGATGATCTGTGATATATGCGGAGAATACGGCAGGTATGCCGTCTTTATGACGTATACGGTACTGACACTCTTCTTTTTACCGACTTTCCGCTGGAACCGGAGATACTATGTGCGTACATCCTGCTGCGGCAGCATCTATGAACTCGATCCGGAAGTCGGGGAAGCGATCGCCAGAGGAATCGATGTGGAGATCACATCCGCTGATCTGAGACTGGTACAGAGCGGAAGACCGCAAAGAGGATACAAACGCTGTCCGGTATGCGGATATGAGACGGAAGAAGACTTCGACTTCTGTCCGAAGTGCGGAAACAGATTATAAATAACTGCTCAGCCTAAGAGAGTTACCGAGCAGTTCTGATGATCGAGATAGAAATGATAGGCTTCGTCTAATTCAGAGCCTATTTTTTTCTGATCGACTCCGAAGAGAAGACCGTTGATGGAATAGATCTTTTCCAGCAGTGTTCGGACATCTTCCGGATCATATTTTTCGTTTTCCATGAATTCCAGATTCAGCTCTCTTCTTACGGCGTTGTCGGCCTGTACGCAGAGATCGTAGAAGTGTTCATCCATTTCGGTGGCGTTGCTGGCGGAAAACTCGGTGATGAGTTTCCGGGAATCATGGAACCAGGTATTCATCGAAGCGATCTCCATGATCTCTTTGTGGAAATGTACGGTCTGAGGGTCGCTGTAGAGATTTCCGTAATACAGCATGACCGTAAACAGGTGATGTTCGGAAGAGGAAAGATCCGGACATTCTTTACGGATGTATTCGGAGCAGTTTCCCATGTATTCACTGTAGATGACACTCAGCAGATCGTTCTTTTTCGGAAAGTAATAAGTAAAGGTACCGAGTTTCGTATCGGATGCCCTGCAGATCATATCGACACTCGTCTGTTTATAGCCATTGCGGTAAAACAGTTTTTTTGATGTCTCCAGAATACGGAGTCTCGTTTCTACACCGGTCTTATACATGTCTACAGTATAACACAGGATAATTTCGTAAAAATAAATTTATATACAAAATTTGAGAACTATGCTAGGATAAAGGTAGAAATCGTATAAAACGGTAAATATACGAAATAGGAGGAAATATCATGGAAGTCAAGACCATTTCTGTAGGCCCGATCACAAACTTTTACGCTGTAGAAGAAAACGGCAAGACTATGCTGATCGATACAGGCTGCTACCTGAATCAGCCGGGGTGGACTTTAAAGACCATCATGTCCGGTGTCGATCTTTCGACTGTATCCCTCATCGTTCTTACACACGGTCATATGGACCATGCGGGAGGCATCCATCATGCCAAGGCGATCACCGGTGCTCCGGTCATGGCACATCCGGACTGCGATACGTTCTTAAAGACCGGAAAGTTCACCTGGTATGTACCGCGTAATGAATTAGGTCAGGCTTTCTATGACAATATCGCTGCACCGGCACCGGTCGATGTACCGGAAGCTGTCGATATCGATATTCCGGTAACCGGAGAAACCGATCTGCATCCGTATGGATTCAGCGCTAAAGTCATCCTGACTCCGGGTCATACGCTCGATGCGATCTCGGTCGTATTCGACAGCGGTGAAGCCTTTGTAGGCGATACGGTCCTCGATCCATTTGGACAGGGCATCTGCACATTTGCGGTCCTCTGTCTCGACAACGATGCACTGAAGGAAAGCGGAAAGAAACTGCTGGATGCCGGAGTACAGAAAGCTTATTCCGGACACGGCGGACCGTTTGACCGCAAGCAGATCGAAGATGCATACTTCAATCTTGTAGACCATAACGGTTAAAGAGAATAATAAAGGCACTTATAAAAAGCGGGCAGCAGGATATCTGCAGCTGCCCGTCTTTTCTTATACGCAAAAGGAGATATGATATGGGAATCATCGGACTGATCCTGGGACTGCTCGTATTGTCGGTCCTCATCTATAAACGCATACCGGCGATCTATGCGGCACTCTGTGCTACACTTGTGATCGCGGTATTCAATTCCATGGAGATCTGGAATGCACTGACGACGCTGTTCGGCGGTATCGGAAATACCTTCGGAACGTATTTTCCGGTCTTCTTTCTGGCGACGGTCTATGGAGGATTGATGTCGGAAACAGGCTGTGCCAATGCGATCGCGGAGTTTTTCATCCGTCTTTTCGGCAGTAAATCGGTCGTACTGATCATCTCGATCACGACGGCACTGCTGGTATACGGAGGGGTGACGGCCATGGTCGTAGCCTTTACCGTATTCCCGATCGGTGTCAACCTGATCCGCAAGGCAGATATCCCGAAGAAACTGCTTCCGGCCTTCATACAGCTGGGTCAGGCGACCTTTGCCCTGACGGCATTGCCGGGAACTCCTCAGCTCAACAACATCATCCCGACTGCCTATCTCGGCACGACCTCTACGGCAGCACCGGTCCTTGGACTCATCGCAACGGCGATCATGTTCGGACTGGGATATGTCTACCTGCAGTATGAGGTACGAAAATGCCGAAAGAATGGGGAACATTTCGACGAGAACAGTCTGCGTCCGGGTTCGGTCACCGATATGGATCCCGCTGCGCTTCCGAAGACGTTCACCGCCTTCCTGCCGGTCCTGCTGCTGATCGTGCTGTATATCTTATTTGAAAGAGTCACTTTCGGTACCTATTCCCTGAAAGAAGCCAATTCCTTTGCGCCGGTATGTACGGCTATGTTCTGTGCGATCCTCTATCTGATCATATTGGGAACGAGACGCTCCTCTCTTGCGGAGATGTTCGATTCTCTGAAAAAAGGCGCTGCAAGCAGTATCGGACCACTTTTGAGCTTCTCGATCGTCGTCGGTTTCGGTTCGGTCGTCAAAGCTACTGCGGGTTATGCATCCTTAGTGGAGACCGTTACCCATCTCGATATGAATCCATTCGTATCAGCAGCCTTATCGATCTCCGTTCTGGCAGGTGTCACCGGTTCTGCTTCCGGAGGCATCAATATCGCTCTGAGTTCAAAAGAACTGGTCAGCAGCTGGACCTCTCAGCTGAGCACTCCGGCCCAGTTATCGGCACTTCACCGTATCATCTCCGTATCCTCCTGCGGTCTCGATTCGCTGCCGCACTGCGGAGGGATCCTGGCAACGCTGGATGTCTGCCAGGAAAATCATGCCTCCTCCTACCGCTATATCTTTGTGATCACCGTCCTCTTCACCGTGATCGCCGCTGCCGTCATCACATTGCTGGCGATAGCAGGACTCACGATGTGACCTGTATGAAAATGCCGACCCTTCGGGGCCGGCATTCTTTCATTTAGTGATGGATATCTGATTACATCAGTTTGCGGAACATCTCTTCGAACTGTTCGAGAGTTGCCGGTCTCGGGTTGCCAGGTGCACAGGCATCGGCAGCTGCGGATTCGCAGAGGAACGGCAGATCTTCTTCTTTCAGTTTTTCGAGTTTTCCCGGGATACCGACATCTTCAGAGAGCTGACGTACTGCAGCTACTGCAGCAGCGCGGTAAGTTTCCTGGTCCATACCTGTCGTATCGACACCGAGGGCTTCGGCGATATCCTTGAACTTCGTACCGGTGCATGGAGCGTTGAATTCCATGACGATCGGCAGCATCATAGCGCAGGCGACACCGTGCGGCGTATCATAGACAGCACCTAAAGTATGAGCCATGGAGTGAGCGATACCCAGACCGACATTGGAGTAAGCCATAGCTGTGACATACTGAGCCAGAGCCATTCCTTCTCTTCCATCCGGATCGTTCTGAACTGCTTTTCTCAGGTTCTTGCCGATGAGCTTGATCGCTTCGAGGTTAAGGCAATCCGCCAGTTCCCAGGCAGCAGCTGTCGTATAGCCTTCGATCGCATGAGTCAGGGCATCCATACCGGTGGAAGCAGTTAAGCCTCTCGGCATAGAAGCCATCATATCCGGGTCAACAACTGCAACATCCGGGATGTCGTTAGGGTCGACACAGACGAATTTTCTCTTGCGTTCTACATCGGTGATGACGTAGTTGATCGTGGATTCAGCACCGGTACCGCCGGTCGTCGGAACAGCGATCGTGAAGACCGTGCGGTTCTTTGTCGGAGCGACGCCTTCAAGAGAACGTACATCTGCGAATTCAGGGTTGTTGACGATGATACCGATACCCTTGCCGGTATCCATAGAGGAACCGCCGCCGATCGTGATCATGAAGTCAGCACCGGAAGCCTTATATGCTTCTACACCGTGCTGGACGTTCTCGATCGTAGGGTTTGGTTTGATATCGGAGTACAGGGAATATTCGATCCCGTTTGCTGTGAGAAGATCAGTGACCTTAGCGGTGACACCGAATTTTACCAGATCCGGATCGGATGCGACAAAAGCCTTCTTTAAGCCCTTTGCCTTGACGATGTTCGGGATCTCGTTGATGGCGCCATGTCCGTGGTAGGATGTTCCGTTGAGTACGAAACGATTGACAGTCATAATTGTATTCTCCTTCTGCATTACGCATTTCTATTATAAAACGAAAGAAACTCATTCGGGAAAAGATTCCCGATATATTTTTCTTCTATCGATGTGTCGTATAATGGGAACGTTATGGGATTGTTTGAAGTACTGCTTCTGAGCGTAGGACTGGCGATGGATGCCTTTGCGGTATCTATCTGCAAGGGCCTTGCGGTAAAGAAAGTGACAATGAGGGAAAGCCTCATCTGCGGGATCTGGTTCGGACTCTTTCAGGGGCTGATGCCTCTGCTGGGATATCTGGCAGGATCCTATTTTGAGAGATGGATCAATATCGTAGCACCGTGGGTGGCCTTCATCCTGCTGAGCTTCATCGGTTCGAATATGATCCGGGAAGCATTCTCGGAAGAGGAAGAAGAGAAGGCGGACTTCGATGCGAAAGAGATGTTTTCTTTGGCGATCGCTACGAGTATCGATGCCCTGGCAGTAGGGATCACCTTTGTGGCCGTACCGGTCGGGATCCTCTCTGCCGGAAGACTGCAGAATACGATCCTGGCTGTCGTACTGATCGGCATCATCACCTTCTTCATATCCGGACTGGGAGTCCGCATCGGCAATATCTTCGGTACCCGCTATCGTGCCGGTTCGGAAGCGGCCGGAGGCATGATCCTGATCTTCATCGGACTGCGTTCCCTGATCGGCTCTTTAGATCAGATGGGGGCGGTCAGCGATATCGATTCGGTATTCGGGATGCTGATACCGTTCTTGGGAACACTCATCGGTTCCTCGCTCATCTTCTCGAAACAGAAAGTTTCCGATAAGATGCTGAAGATGCTGGGATCGCTCAGCGCTCTGATCATGCTGGGAACAGCGATCGGAGGCATGATCTTACCGGCCTATAAAGGGCTGGGAGGAAAGACGCTGACGATCGTACTCTGTGTCCTGACCGGCGTTCTGTTCCAGTTTCTGATCGATCATCTCATTCCGCATTCTCATGTGCTCAAACGGAAGAAAGAAAGAGATGAGATGAGCATCTTGCTGGGAGAGATCATCCATCATATCCCGGAAGGCATTGCCTTGGGAGCGGTCTTTGCGGGTCACTTCCTGGAAGAGGAATGGATCTCGGCTGCCTTCCTGCTGGCAGCAGCTCTCGCTCTGCAGAATATCCCGGAAGCACTGCTGGTATCCTCTCCTGTCAAAGAACAGGGTTCCGGAACCGGAAGATCCTTCCTGCTGGGTGTATTGTCCGGTATCCCGGTCCCTCTCTTCGGTATCTTTACTCTGCTGGGAACTGTCCTCTTTCCGGCTGCTCTGCCATACATCATGTCTGCTGTCGGAGGAGCGATCCTCTATGCAGCATTCGAAGATATTCCGCAGGAAAAGAAGTAATACGTTATAATAGAAACAGGAGAATGATATGGAAGACAAAAAAATAAATGACGACCTTTATCACATGGAAGATCAGAAGACGGAAGTCCTTACCGCTTACGAAGAAAAGAGAATGAATCTCCAGAAACGGATACGCGCTCACGAAGAAGAATTGAAACAGCTCTCTTTCTTCCAGTTCAGAAAGAAGAGAGAACTGAAGGATCGGATCCGGGAACTTCAGGAGAGACTCCGCTACGAAGAAAAGAGAGTGGAAGAACGGGTAAAAGAGATCCGCAGGCAGGAAGAAGAACTGCAGGGAAAATTCAAGAACGAACAATAGACCGCTGAGCGGTCTTTTTTTCTTGAAAAATGAGATAATAATTGTGACTTGAGAGACGGAATTATCGAGATGATAGATGAAAGGAGGAGACATGGAAGATAAAGAGATCGTAGCACTTTATTGGAACAGAGATGAACAGGCGATCAAAGAGAGTAAAGACAAATACACTCCCTATTGCTATGCGATCGCTCAGAACATCCTCTTCAATAAAGAAGATACGGAAGAGACACTGAATGATACCTGGCTGGCTGCCTGGAATGCGATCCCTCCACATCATCCTCTCGTTCTGTCTACCTTTTTAGGAAAGATCACCAGAAGACTGTCTTTAAACAAATGGCGGAATAAGAATGCCGAAAAACGGGGAGGAGGAGAAGTGACACTCTCCTTCGATGAACTGGAAGGCTGTATCCCGGATCAGCACAGCATCCGAAACGGACTGTCCGAGAATCTTCTGAGCGATATCCTGAATTCCTTTCTGGCAGAACTCAAGGAGAGCGACCGGAAGATGTTCGTATGCCGGTACTGGTATTTCGATTCGATCGAAGATATCGCCAGGCGCTTTTCCTATACTCAAAGCAAAGTGAAGATGAGTCTGAAGAGAAGCAGAGATGCCCTCAGGATAAGACTACAGAAGGAAGGAGTGATCATACGTGAAGAGTGAGAAACTGATCGATGCCTTAGGAAACATCGATGATACCTATATCGAAGAAGCTCATGCGGAAAAGAGATTTTCTTTGAAGGCATTCTCATGGAGAAGAATGGTTCCGGTATTGGCGGGAGCCTTATGCATATTCCTGTTCGTGATAGCTGTTCCATCGCTAACAGGTTTCGGAGGAATGGGAGGAGCTGCTCCCAAAGAACAGAGTGCTGACTATGCAAAGAATGAGGCTGAATATTACGTGCCTTCAGGTGCCGATTATTCTTATGCGGATGGATCTCAGAAGGAAGAATATGCGGATACATACGCAAGGGAAGCGGAAAAGAAGATCCTGACCGCCTATCTGAGAATGGAGACACAGGACTTCGATCCGCTCATGGATACGATCAGTACTCTCTTGGCAGATAAGGGAGGCTATGTCCAGCATTCCAATTCCTATACGAGAGGAGATGATTCAAGAGTCTATGAAGCGACTCTGCGCATTCCTTCGAAAAACTATTCTTCCTTCCTGGAAGAACTGAAGGGACAGGGGAATGCGGTATCCTACGAAGAGAACGTAGAAGATATCACGACTGCCTACCAGGATCTGCAGGCAAGACTCGATTCCTATAAGGCTCAGGAAGAAAAAGTCCTGGAATTCTATGAGAAGGCAGAGAGTCTGGAAGAACTCATCACCGTAGAATCCCGTCTCTCGGAGATCCGCTATGAGATCGAGAGGATCGAGACACAGATAAAGAACTACGATCTGCTGGTAAACTATTCGACGCTGAATCTGACGATCACGGAGACGAAGGTATATACTCCGGTCAATCCGAATTTCTTCACGAGACTTGCCAATGCGTTTACCGGAGGCTGGAGAAACTTCACGAGAGGGATCGGAAACTTCATGATCGATATCGTCTATCACATCTGGGATATCCTGCTGATCGTCATCGTATTGGCAGCGGCCTTCTTCGGATACCGGAGATTCCGTAAAGGAAGAAAATAAAATAATGATATGTATCTAAAAATGCAGGATGAGTTCCTGCATTTTTTATTGATCTTATATGATGAGTTCTTTATCGAGTTCCGCGATACATTCGATCCCTTTATCTGTAAGTCTCTGTATAAGCGAAGCACAGCCCTCCTTTTTACTGTGGAAGAGAAGGGCTTTTTCGGCCTGTGTCTTTTCCACGAGTCTCAGGACATCTTCCTCGTCGTTATGGACTTTGATGGTGAGAGGAAGGACTTCCATGGACACACTGTGTTCTTTCCGGTATGTTTCCTGAAGCAGATCGTTTCCAAGCGTTCCTTTAGCTGTATGTCCGCTGATGATGAGAAGAGAATCAGCCCGGTATTTTCCTGCTTCATAGTACTGTGCGGATACGGAGCTCGTCATCATTCCATCCGGGAAGAGGAAGATGCCGCAAGGGTCATTTTCGAGGATCTCTCTGCGGTTTTCATCATCGACACTGATGACTTTCTTATTGGAACGTTCGTATCCTTTAAGCCAAACTGTCCTTGTGAAGAGCTTTTCGGCATTCTTCAGGATGACTGCTTCGGCATAGATCGGAAGATCGTAGTGTTTCAGATATTCCATCATATCGATGCCCCGTCCGTTGGCCGGTACCGGCAGGAAGAGACAGCCGCCTTTCGAGACGGTCTTTTCCGCAAGTTCATAGAGGGCATGATACTGTTCGTTTTGATCGAGATGACGGGAGGCATAGGCGGAATCGATGATGAGGACATCAGCTTCCGGCAGAGGATCGGTCTTCAGAAGCAGGGAATCATCGGTATAGTCGCCGGTGTAGAGGATACGCTTATTGTCATAAGGAAACAGATACCAGAGTCCTCCGATCATATGGCCGTTCTTTCCATAGGAGATCTTATAAGGGAAGTTCTCGATCTTTTCAAATGAGAGTTTATCGATATTTTCTTCGTCATACGGAAGGACCCCGCCGTTTTCCTTTACGTAATTCGTCCATTTACGCAAGAAAGGAGGAGTAGAACGGATCGTTTCCTCATGCGCGTAGATCTTTCCCCGATATCCGAGTTCATAGAGATAAGGCAGGGCAGCAGTGTGATCTTCATGGGCATGGGAAAGAAGAACGGCATCGAGTTTCAGGGCGATCTCTCTGGTCAGAGACGGGTATACCCGGGATATATCGGCGATCTCACGGCGTACACCGCAGTCCAGCAGAAAACAGTGTTCGGAGGTCTCCAGCAGAAAACAGTTCCGGCTGTCTTCTCCGCTTCCTCCCAATGATCGTATTCGAATCATATTTCATCCTCTTTTTCATTTTTATTATATTTCCGTCTATTATTTTTGGGTATAAATTTATAAAATAAGGGTAGGAATCACGCATCAACAATAAAGAAAAAAGGAGGAAATATGAAAAAATTATTTTGTTTATTGTTGGCTTTACTCATGGTATTTTCGTTAGCCGCCTGCTCCGGCAATAAGAATCAGAGCGGTGAAGGCGGCGATACTCCGGTCGAACCTGCAGATGATAATGCGAAGTATACCGGCACAGTCATGTTGTATACGTCCGCGGGTGAAGATGCTGCTCAGCATCTGAAAGAAGCATTCGAGAAGAAGTATCCGAATGTCACCCTCGACTTCTACGCAGCTACATCCGGTAAGTGCAATACGAAACTCGCAACTGAATTCGAAGCTGGAAATGTATCCTGTGATGTCGTATGGCTGGCTGAACCGTCCGGTCTGATCGATTTCAAGAACCAGGATCGTCTGTTACAGTACAAGTCTCCGTATGCTGATGCAGTTGCTGATCAGTTCAAGGATCCGGACAGCTATTATACCGGTGCCCGTATCCTGATCATGGGTCTGGCCTACAGCCAGGCTACCTGCCCGGAAGACCAGGTCCCGAAGAACTTTGACGGTTTACTGGATCCGAACTTCACAGGCCAGATCATCATGGCTGACCCGAATGCTTCCGGTTCTTCCAAGGCTTTCGTCTACGGTATGACACACAGCGATAAGTACGGATGGGAATACTTCGAAAAACTGGCAGCTCAGAAGATGGAATTCGATACCAGTGCGAATGCTGTCAACCAGAAGATCGCCGGAGGTGAATACAAGATCGGTATCTCTCCGGAACATACGACACTGAATTCTGTGAGCCAGGGTTCTCCGATCGGCTATCAGGCAACTACAGATGTTCTGGCTATCGCCTGCCCGATCGCTATTCCTAAGGGCTGCCCGAATGAAGAACTCGCAAAACTGCTCTATGACTTCATTCTGGATCCGGAAGGCGGACAGAAGGCTCTGCCTACCTTCAATATCACTCCGATCGTTGACGGTATCGAACTTCCTGCAGGTATGAAGTCTGCAAAAGAGATCACAGCGAACGCTCTGCCGATCGACTGGGTCGACCTCGCAAATACCGGTACAGAGATGCTGGCACACTTCAACGAGCTCTTCAACAAGTAAATATCATTTAAAAACGCGTAAGAAACATATGTTGGACTCCGTTCCAACATATGTTTGTATATGGAAAGGTGAAACCCGTGAATAAAATCGAACTGAAAAATATAACGGTCCGTTATGACAAGCATACCGTACTGGAGCACTTCGATCTTACGGTCGAACCGGGTCAGATCCTGGGTATCGTCGGTCCTTCCGGCTGCGGAAAGACCACAGTAGTCCGGGCGATCTGCGGTTTCCTGGATCCTCAGGAAGGAACGGTAAAGATCAATGATCAGGTCATGTTTGATCGGTCCAAAAGAGTGAATATCGCTCCGGAAAAGAGAAATATCGGTGTCGTCTTCCAGGATTATGCGGTATGGCCGCATCTGACGGTCTATGAGAACGCTGCCTATCCTCTGAAGAAACACGGTGTACCGAAGGATCAGATCAAAACACAGGTAGAAGAGGCGCTGCGTCTCGTCAACATGTCCAATTATTCCAACTATATGCCTTCCCAGCTCTCCGGCGGTCAGCAGCAGCGTGTAGCGATCGCCAGGGCTCTGACTTCGTCCAAGGATCTTCTGATCATGGATGAGCCGATCACCAACCTGGATGCGAAATTGAGAGAACAGATGCTGGTGGAGATCCGTATGCTGCAGGAGCACCTGGGCACGACGATCATCTACATCACTCACGATCAGGAAGCAGCGATGCAGCTGTGCGATAAGATCGTCATCATGGGACCGGATGGTTCCATCGCTCAGATCGGTACGGATGAAGAGATCATCAGCGATCCTGCCAACCGCTTCGTATTCAGTTTTGTCGGTGTCTCCAACTTCCTGCCGGTAAGAAAGACCGATGGAAAGATCTATCTGGATACGGAAGAGAAGATGCTGGTGAGCGATACTGTACCGAAGGACTATCCGAAAGACAGCGATTTGGCCGATCTCGGCATCCGTCCGATGGATATCGTCTTTGATGAAAACAGTCCGATCCGGGGAGAGATCGTCTCTGCGGTATTCTTCGGAAACATCTACAATTACTTCGTCCGTATCGGAGGAAAGGAATATCGGGTACAGCGTATCACTTCCGGTAATGCGGAAGATGAGAAATACGTGGAAGGTCTCAAGACCGGAGTGCGTTTCTTAAGCTGCAAGTATTTCGCTAGAGAGGGTACGAGCCATGACAAACAGTGATTTTCTGAAATTGGAAGGTAAGAAGCGCGGCTTATCAATGGACCGCATCATGACGATACTCTGCTATGTAGCTCTGATCGCAGTCGTCATCCTGCCGGTATTCATGATCATCTATTACACTTTCTGGGATGGAACGAAGATCGATTTCGAGATGTTCCTGACCGTTCTCATGCAGAAAGAAAATCTGCAGGCCATGAAGAATACGCTGGTCATTGCCGTATTCGCTACTCTGTTTGCGACCCTGGTCGGTGTCTTCTTCGCCTGGTTATTAGGACGAAGCGATATCCCGATGAAGGGCTTCATGAAATTCCTGTTCTCGATCCCGTTCATGATCCCGCCGTTCCTGGCTGCCATGAGCTGGGACATGATGTTCTCGGGAAGAGGAGGCTACATCAATAAACTGCTGATGTCGGTATTCAATCTGGCGAACGCTCCTTTGAATATCAACTCCATCCTGGGTATCATCATCATCGAAGTCGTCTATTATTTCCCGTTTGTCTACATGCAGGTAGTCAGTGCGCTGGAAAGAATGGACCCGACACTGGAAGAAAGTGCCCGTATCGCCGGAGCCAGCCAGTTATATGTCATCCGCAAGATCACACTTCCGCTGACGATCCCGGCGATCTCTTCCGGTGTCCTGCTGGTGCTGATCACTTCCTTGTCGAATTACGGTATCCCGTCCATGGTCGGCTACTCCAAAGGTATCTTCACTCTGCCGACGATGATCGTTGAACTGATGAACCGTTCAGGAGGAAGCTTCGTAGGTATCCGTCAGGCAGCAGCACTCTCGATCGTCCTGGTCATCGTCGTTGCGATCGCTCTGATCATACAGAGAAGACTGCTGACACATGGCCGTTACGATATCATCAAGGGTAAATCCATGCGTCCGATGCTGATAAAACTGAGAGGAGCCAAGATCCCTCTATTGATCTTCTCCTTACTGTTCCTTACCCTCATCGTCATCGCACCGATCGTCATGATCCTCCTTGTTTCCTTCAACAAGGCATACGGTCTGCCGTTCACCCTCGAGAACTTCACATTCATCCACTACATCAACGTCTTTACAAAGAATGCCATGGTCGCGGACTCGGTCAAGAACTCCCTCTTCCTGGCCTTCTCAGCCGGCTTCATCTGCTTACTCTTAGGTACGATGCTGGCTTACGTCATATACAAAGTCAAGCCGAAGGGCGGAACGATCCTGGAAATGCTGGCGGTCCTTCCGTATTCCCTGCCGGGTACAGTCATGTCCATCGGATGTATCCTCGCCTGGTCCGGATTCTTCTTCGGTATCTCTCTGTACAACACGATCTGGATCATCCTGGTGGCCTACATCGCAAGATATCTGTCCTACGTACTGAAGTCCAGTTCGGCTGCACTTCAGCAGGTGCATCCTTCTCTGGAAGAAGCAGCGAGATCCTGCGGTGCCTCCCATTATGATGCCCTGAAAGATGTCACATTGCCGCTGATCAAACCGGCGATGCTGTCAGGTTTCTTCCTGGTATTCTTGCCATGTATGCGAGAGCTGACGACCTCCATCCTGTTGTATGGTCCTAAGAGCCGTACGCTCGGTGTCGCGATCTATCAGCTGCGTATCAACGGCCAGATCAATCAGGCTGCCGCTCTCTCGGTGATCACTATCATGCTGATCATCATCATGAACAACCTTGTCAAATATCTTACCCGAGACAGGAGGAAATACTGATGAGTGAACAGATCGTCTTAAAACATGTCACAAAGACTTTTACCACCAAGGAATTGGGTTCGGTAACAGCCGTCAACGATTTCAACCTGTCGATCAATAAGGGAGAGTGCTTCTCCTTCTTAGGACCTTCCGGATGTGGAAAGACGACGACTCTGCGTATGATCGCCGGCTTTGAAGATCTCTCGGAAGGCCAGATCTACCTGGGCGGTAAACTGGTATCCGATAAATCCAAGAATATCTATATCCCGCCGGAGAAGAGGGGACTGGGCATGGTGTTCCAGGCCTTTGCTGTATGGCCTCATCTCAACGTCTTCGAAAATATCGCCTTCCCGTTAAAGGTCAAGAAGATGCCGAAGAACGTCATCCGGGAGAAAGTCCTGGAAGCGATGCATTACTGCAATCTGGATGGTCTGGAGAAGACCTTCCCGTCGGATCTTTCCGGCGGTCAGCAGCAGCGTATCGCTTTGGCCAGAGCCATCGTCGTCAATCCGGAAGCCATGCTGCTGGATGAACCTCTTTCGAACCTGGACCCTCATTTACGGGAAACGATGCGTTTCGAGATCAAGAGACTGCAGAAAGAATTCGGTTTCACGATCATCTTCGTTACGCATGACCAGTCGGAAGCTATGGCTCTTTCCGACAGGATGCTGATCATGGATATGGGTAATATCCAGCAGATCGGTACTCCTTGGGAACTCTACAACAACCCGAAGAACCGTTTCGTCCACAGTTTCTTAGGTCAGTCCAACTTCATCAATGTCGATGTCAAGAACGGAGAAGTCTATGCGAAGGGCGATCACAGCCGCAAGATCTGGGTCGACAACAAGCCGAAGAAAGACGGATTGCAGGTTCTTGCCTGCCGTCCGAACATGGTCGAACTCAACCGCGAAGAAGGCTATCCTTGCCGTATCATCAAGCGTACGTTCAAGACCGACTTCGTCGAATACCTCATTCAGATCGGGGAAGACAATGCGATCATTCAGGCTCCGCACCGAGTCCTCTTCAAAAACGGGGAAGAGTGCTATCTGAAGATCCATAACCCGGCATGGTATGAAGTGGAAGATGAAGCAGCCGCCAAGGAAAGAGAGCGCCGTAATGTCGTCTAATACCCATGGAGCCATATCTCTGGCCGATGCGGTAAAAAGAATGTATGAACAGGGGCAGACAGATTATTATCTGGAGCCCCTGGTCTCTTTTCATAACGGAGAAGCAGTTGGAAAGATAAAAGACGGAGACAGTGTCATATTCTGCTGCCGCAGAGGAGAAAGAGAGATCGAACTGACGGAGATGTTTACCGATCCTCAGTACGATAAGACAGAACGTTTGTATCTCAATGACCTCTATTTTTCCATTCTTACGTTATATAACGACAGATTCTCTCATCTGCCGGTCGCTTTCGGTCCGGAACATGTAGAGATGCCTCTGGCAGAAGCGCTGTCGAAAGCGGGAAAGACACAGTTCCACTGTGCCGAGAGCGAGAAGTATGCCCATGTGACCTTCTTCTTCAACGGCGGCAACAACGATCCGTATCCGGGAGAGACCGACACCTGTGTTCCTTCTCCAAAGGGGATCCCGTTCAATGAGAAGCCGGAACTCTCTTTGCCGGAAGTAGCCGAAAAGGTCAAGGAAGCGTTAGGAAACTACGACTTCGTCCTGACGAACTTTGCGAACGGAGATGTCATAGGACATACTTCCGATTCCGAAGCCAAGATCAAGGCCTGCACTTATGTCGATCATTATTTCAAAGAGGTAGTGAACGATGCCCTGGCAAAGGACTATGTCGTTCTCATATCGGCCGACCACGGCAATATCGAGACGCTGTATACCGAGAAGGGGACCCCTCATGTCGCCCATACGACGAATCTCGTCGCTCTCATCGGCATCGATCCGAGAAAGGGAGAGATCGAAGATATGAAAGATGGGGCACTCTCGGATGTCGCACCGACGATCCTGCACATCATGGGTATCCCGAAACCGGATCTCATGACAGGCGAAAGCCGCACGCAGGAAGATTTTGGAAAAGACCGCAAAGTCCTCTTCATCATCTGTGACGGCTGGGGGCTGGGTTCTCACGATGACAACGATGCGATCTATCTCGCTGATACACCGTACTGGGATGAACTGCTGAAACAGAAACACGGACTTCTTCATGCCTCCGGACCATATGTCGGACTGGGTGAAGGAAAACCGGGCAATTCCGAAGCCGGTCACAGCAATCTCGGAGCCGGAAGATGTGTCCTTCAGGATGATATCCGTCTGGATAAGGCCATCAAAGAGAATACCTTCCGTTACAACAAAGCATTTACAGATGCCGTAGAGCGCTGTCTGGAAAAGGGGACATCACTCCATCTTCTCTCTTATCTCACCTACAAGTCTTCGCACGGCTCTATCGAGTATCCTCTGGAGATCACAAGACTCGCAAAAGAGAAAGGACTGGATCGGGTATACCTTCACATCATCTTCGACGGCAGATCCACTCCTCCGGGTTCCGCTCCGCAGTTATTGCAGGAACTGGAAGAGAGACTGGAAGAGATCGGTGCCGGTATGGTCGTAGATGGAGTCGGAAGAGGCATTGCCTTAGACCGGGATCACGACTACGAGAAAGTAAAGAAAGCCTATGATGCCTTCGTACTGGGTAAAGGTACCATCTACGAGGTCTAGCTTATAAGACGTAAAATACAGAAAGAGCACTCCATGAGTGTTCTTTCTTATCCTGATTATCAGTAATAATATACCGAAGTTATTGAATATGACGGTCAGATAATTTATAATGAACATGTTCATAAAAGGAGAGATCCATGCCGAAGAAGATCGAAGGATTACGGGAAAAGATCATCGCTGCTGCCAAGACCAGACTCTTAACAGGAGATTACGGGCGTTTTTCCTTACGGGAGATCGCCAAAGACTGTGAGATCGCGGTCGGTACGATCTACAACTACTTCCCGGACAAGGATACTCTGAGTGCTCACGTCATACGGGAAGACTGGGAAGTCTTTCTGGGGAAGATGAAAGAAGGCATTCAGGAAGTATCCGGTCTGAAAGAGGGGATCGAAGTCATCTGCAGGGAGATCGCTGATTTCAACAGCCGCTATTCGAAGATCTGGGAGACTTATCAGCCTTCCAACGGTTTCTCTTCCCTTTACCGGAAGGGACACATCCTCCTGCGTGATCAGCTCGTGCTTCTGCTGAAAGAGATCTTCTCCCGTCTTCAGGAAGAGGAAGATGAGGGGATCGTCCGACTGCTGGCAGAAACGTGTCTGAATGCGGCAGTGAGGGGTGAGGAGGATAAGAAAGACCTCTTCCTCCTGGTGGATCGGCTCTATGAAAGAAGGGGGTAAACATGTCCGGTTTTAAAAATCTGCGGCCTGTAGACAATTTCTATCAGACGTCTCTGTATTTTCCGATGCCGGCGGTACTGGTATCGACTCTGACGGATGACGGAAAGACGACCTGCGGGCCTTATTCGCTGTTAGCACCGTTCTATGTAGCGGGGAAAGACTACTACGCATTCATTCTGGAATGCCGTAACTCTTCCAACACGGCACAGAATCTCATCAAACACAAGAAATGTGTCATCAACTTCCTGGGTGATGACCGCAAGACCTTCAAGGAAATGGTCCGTTTAGGCTGGCCTGGCGATACACCGGAAGAAAAGATGAAAGACTTCAAGTTCCATCTGGAAGACGGTCTACGTAAAGAAGAAGATCCGAACGGTGTCTATCCTCAGGTCATCTCCGAAGCTCTGGAAGCAGTGGAATGCACCTGGGTCGATACACTGGATGGCGCTCAGGACGATAAGCCGCTCGAAGCAGGAAAAGACCACTATGAATTAGAGAAGTATCATGACTTCAACGGTATCACGACACCTTATGGAGCTCACTTCGTACTGAAGATCGATAAGATCCTGATGAAGCCGAGATATCATGATGCGATCGTCAACGGTGTCCGTTCTTCCGACTTCCCGCATCTTCCGGTCGACTACGGCTACCGTGATTCCAAGAACTTCTGGTATCACAAGCACAGAAGACTCATTCCGGAACTGCTTCCGCCTCGTCAGACGACTGTCGCTTCCGTACGTTATGCGGCTGACCGTCTGCAGACAGATGTCAAGTTTACCGATGCGGCTCTCGAAAGACTCGTGAAAGTACCGCGTATCTTCCTGCCTACTGCATTAAAAGGCTGTGTCAAATGGGCAGAGGAGAACGGTGTCAAACTGATCGACGTTGCCGAGATGGATATCATCAACGACAAGAGAGCGAAAGAAAAGGGGAAATAATGGATCTCATCAGGGAAGCACAGGAGATCTTTGATTCCTGTCTCAAGGACTTTGAAGCGATCGAAGTCCCGAAAGACGGGTATTCCTCCTTCCGTTATCCGAAATGGTTCCCGCTGATGGATTTTACCGTAGACCGCTATGAAGCGAAGGGCTACGGTCATCTCTTCCGCATGCATACGAAGACGAAGATGGGGATGACCCTGCTGACTCTGAGTTTCATGCCGGATGAGGGTACGGACGTTCCTTTCCTGCTGATCGATCTGATGACGCTGGGAAAGAAAAATACCGTATTCATCGAATATTATGACTGCCGCAAGGAGAAGAATGAGATCTCTTCTCTGGATGCGGTCAGGAAACAGTATGATCACATACCGGATTATCCCGAAAAGGATCACTGGTATGTCCATGAACGCAGTCCTTATTCCCTGATCAAATCCTCCGGTAAAGAAGGAGTAAAAGAATTGAGGGATATGCTGAAGGACAGTGTCAAAGAATACACAAAAGCGGCGAAAGACGCAGGACATAAAGAAGAAAATCTCAAAGGGCTCTTCCTCTTCCGAAAGAGAATGATCGAAGAAGGAAATCCTTCCAGTTCTACCCTGAATAAGGTATTCGGAGAAGAAGGCGCCAAAGACTTCTTTAAGACCTGTGTCATGCCGGGTAAGGAGAAAGAATAATGAAAGTTGTATTAGGTGGAGCTTTCGGAAATCTCGGTTTTGAGATCCTGAAAGTATTATGCGCAAAAGGCTATGAAGTAGTTGCGGCCGACCTGAAAGAAAAAGAAAACAACGGATTAGAAGGCAAGTATACCTTCGCATCGATCGATGCGACCAATCCGGCTACATTGAAGGGGATCTGCGACGGTGCCGATATCGTCATCACGACGATGGGTCTTACCGGAGCTTCTACCCGTTTCACTTCCTATGACATCGACTATCAGGGCAACCTGAACCTCTACAACGAAGCGAAAGCTGCCGGTGTCAAACACTTCAACTACATCTCCGTCATCGCCTGCAAAGAGCCGGGTGCCGAGAAAGTACCGATGCTGCATGCAAAGGCCATGATGGAAGATGAGATCCTCAAGGGGGATATGGACTATGTCATCTATCGTCCGACAGGATATTTCTACGATATCGCGAAAGTATTCAAACCGTATATCGACAAGGGCGAGATGCAGCTGCTGAAGGGCTATCACGATGTGAAAGCCAATGTCGTCGACTGTCCGGATTTCGCAGCCTTCATCGTCGATCATATGACTGATCACAAGGCCACTTATGAAGTAGGCGGCAAAGAGACATATACGTATGAAGAAATGGCGAAAATGTGCTTCAGAGCTGCCGGAAAACCGTGCATCATCAAGGATTCTCCGATCTGGATGTTCTCGATCCTGGCAAATCTCCCGAAGATCAAGAAAGCCGGCAAGCACGACATCATCCTCTTCTCCAAGTGGACGCTGTCTCACGACCTGGTCGGTAAGGATGTAACGGGAAATGCTTCCTTCAAGGAATACATCCAGGAATACTTCGGAGGTAAATAAACATGTTTGATCTTGCGACTCAGGCAGGAAAAGTATGGCCTGCATTCATGTGGGTCGTTACCGCTGTAGCAGCTGTCGGCTGCTGCATGGGATTTAAGGAATTTGTCTGGTTCATGTCCGTAGGCTATGGCTTTGCGGTCATGTGCATCGGTATCTTCCATCTCATCTTCGGTATCGTCTCTCATACACTAACGGCTGCTACGGCAGTTATGTCCATCCTCTTCATCATCTACGGCTACCGTTTAGGCGGCTACATCCTGAAAAGAGAACTCACGAACAAGGCATACCGCAAGACCCTGGAATCTACCGGTTCTACGAAGGCCATGCCGATCCCGGTATCTCTGTTCATGTGGGCCTACTCCATGTGGATGTACACAGCTGAGACTTCCGCTTTATCCTACCGTGTCATCAACGGCGCCAAGGACAATCTCTTCGTCTGGATCGGCATCATCATCATGGTCCTGGCCATCATCGGCGAAGCGACAGCCGACCATCAGAAGTCTGCTGCCAAGAAGATCAACCCGAAACGTTTCTGCGATACCGGCTTATACAAGTATGTCCGCTGCCCGAACTATTTCTCCGAGATCCTGTTCTGGTTCGGCGTGACCGTATCCGGCATCGGTGCAGTACAGGGCAAGCAGTGGATCATGGTCATCCTGGCCTTCGTCCTCATCGCCTTCGTCATGTATAACTCTGCTCAGAGACTCGAACTGCGTCATGAAAAGACCTACGGTCTCGATCCGGAATATCAGAAGTATTCCGATACCGTACCGCTGCTGTTCCCGTTCACGAAACAGTATCACTCCATGAAGGTATACCGCTAGTATGAAAGAATTCTCTGTACCTATGGCATTAGTCGACTACATTCCGGTAGTCCTCTTCTGCCTGGCATCGATCACGATCGCCAAAGATATCAAAAGGCGCAATACTGTCGGCCGTATCCTCTTCATCATCGGTGCCTTCCTGGTCACTGCAGCCGGAGTGCTGAAAGCTACCTACAAGCTCTTATATGCCCTGAACGTCGGAGACTTCGTCTGGATGTCCAACCAGCTCTTCTCCAATCAGTCCATCGGCTTCCTGCTGGCAGGTATCGGCCTCTGCATCTGTGTTCTGACCAAGTCGAACCGCACGTATGCCTTCCTTCCGACGATGGCCTTAGTAGGACTCATGGTCGTAGGACTGGGAGCTATGGATGCCTCCCTGGCATATCTCGCCAGCAAGCTGAAGAAGAGAGGGGCACTCGTATGCTTCATCGTCTCCTTCTTCGCATCCTTATGCATGGGCTATCTCTCTACGAAGAATTTCGACAAGGCCTATATGAACTGGATCGCTCAGGGTGTCAATACCCTCGGTCAGCTCCTCTTATTCATCGGCGTTCGTTCTCTGCATAAAGCAGGACTTGCGGATATGTAAAATACTTAGGGATCCGAAAGACCGGATCCCTTATTTTTGTATATAGTATAATAGAGACGAAAGTTGAGGATAATAATTTGTTCAATATGGAAAACCTGATCCCGGCCTTTGTCGGTGTCGTATTCTTTGCGGCAGGAGCCTGGATGACCTATACTACGATCCACAGAAAAGGCCACTGTACCGAAGAGACGATGGCGACGATCGTGGATTACGAAGAACACGAAACGACCGATCATGATACTCTCACCGTAGATGTCTCCTTCTTCCCGGTATACCGCTATCACGTAGACGGAAAAGAATACGAGAGTATCGGTGCTGTAGGTTCCGGAAGAAAGAAATACGATATCGGCGATAAAGTGCTGATCGTCTACAATCCGGCTGAACCGAAGGAATTCGAAGAACCGGGAGACAATAAGAAGAGTCTCGGAGGCGGTATCGTCGCCTTAGTGATCGGCATCGGTCTATTGGTCTATACCTTCTTCATCAGACATTAAAAAAACTGTCCTTCGGACAGTGACAGAGAGAACAGTACGTTCTCTTTTTATTTCTCGTAGTACTTTATGAAATATTCATGGAACAGCAGATCGAAGAAGAAAGCTGCCCCATAGCTGGTATAGACGTTCCGGGAAGATTCGATATTGCGGGAGTTGTGCTGATACTTCTCACCGATGTAGTGGATATGATGATAGGCACCTTCAAAAAGGGCTGTCGTATTGCCGGTGAGGAGGATCTTTCTTGCCTTGACGTCCTTCAGACGGTCGTTGACGGCTAAGGCGAAGTTGCCGGAGACCGAGACGACGAAGACGAGGTCCTTTTCCGTGAGCTTATCGAGAAGAGAGAGATTCTGACTGGTCGTCGTCAGGATCCTCACGAGCTTCCCGATAGAGAGAAGCTGCTGCTGGAAGAGGAACGGGGCATAGGAAGAATCTTCGGCACAGACGAGGACAACATTCTCAGCATCGTGGATCATACTTAGGAGTTTCTGAAAGGAATTCCTGTTGGAGGAAGAAACGATATCTTCACTCATGGCAGCGAGATTCTTCATCAGGTTCTCTTTGTATTGGGAATGATCGGTATATTCAACGAAGCCTCTCTGGTGATCGATGACTTCACCGACGTACTTCTTCATCTGGGTGAAAGAGTCATAGCCGATATTCTTGATGAAACGCTGAACGCTGCTTCGGGATACGAAACATTCATCCGCAATGGTATAGATAGAGATCGAATCCAGCTTGTCTACTTTCTTCAGAAGATACTGGGCGATGGTAAAATCCGTATCGCTCTCATCGACACGGTTGATGATGGACAATAATGAAGTAAGCAGGTTGAAACGTTCAAAACCGTGTTCCAGGTCTTCCATATAAGTCAATAATAATATATTTTTGCAGAATGGTATCAAAAGTTGATACCATTTTTCTTTCTGGTCTCAAAGAATGAAACCGTTACCAATCCATATTTTCCCTAAAATGAAGGCAGAAAAGGAGAAAACTATGAAACATAATAACAACCCTGTGTTTCCGAAGAATTTCCTCTGGGGCGCTTCCTCTGCTGCCTGGCAGGTAGAAGGCGCTGTTGAAGAAGACGGCAGAACGCTGGCGATCATCGACCTGAATTCGCGGACGAAGAAGCCTTTTGCGGACAGCTCCATCGCTTCCGATCATTATCATCACTACAAGGAAGATGTCGCTCTGATGAAGGAATGCGGCTTTACTTCCTACCGTTTCGGGATCTCCTGGTCCCGTATCATCCCTCATGCGGACCGCAAGGTCAATCCGAAGGGCATCGAGTTCTACAACAACCTGATCAATGAACTCAAGACTGCCGGTATCGAACCGATCGTTACGATCTATCACTACGATATGCCGGTATGGGTCGATGAGAAGTACGGCGGCTGGCATGATCGGGCCATCATCGATGAATTCGATTACTACTGCAGAGTCCTCTTTGAGAACTTCGGCGACCGGGTCAAATACTGGCTGTCCATCAACGAACAGAACATGCAGATCGTTTACGGGAAATGGCTGGGCGTTGCGAAAGGTCTGACGGATGAGGAATGGGAAGTCCAGAAGTGGCAGATCAACCACATCATGAACATGTGCCATGCCAAGGCTGTCATTGCCTGCCATGAGATGGTCGAAGGCGGCAAGATCGGACCGGTCCCGGGCTATGTCCCGATCTATCCGAAGTCCTGCAAGCCGGAAGATCAGATCGCTGCAATGAATGCCGAAGAACTGACGGAAAAGATCTGGAACGATACCTATGCATACAGAGAATACTCCGGTTTCGTAAAGAAC
>JAZPYW010000033.1:0-1779 GCA_045544415.1 Erysipelotrichaceae bacterium | reverse complement strand
TGAACTCGCGGATCCCTTCACCGGGAAGAAACTGAGATAAACTGCACGCCGCAGACCACACAGCGCTGAAAGCGCAGCTCTGCAGGTGAGGGCTGTGCCCGTATATGAAAAACCACCGGCTAGGCCGGTGGATTCTTATTTTGGTTTAGAGATATGATTCGAGTTCTTCGATGATGGACTTTCTCAGTTCTTCATCCATGAAAGCGGCTTTGGCGGAGTTGATGTTCATGAGGATGAGGTCTTTATATTCGAAGCCCATCTCTTCAAGACAGTGGTCATATTCTTTATTGAGGTCCGTTCTGGCCATGACCATATTGTCGGTGTTGATCGTGACTGGAACACCCATCTCCAGGAGGTTCTTGGCCGGATGGAGAGGGAAGGACGGACGGGTTTTGCATTGGATGTTGGAAGTAGGACAGATCTCCAGAGCGATCTTCTTCTTCGCGACATAGCGTACGAGCTCCGGATTCTCATAGACGTGATGTCCATGTCCGACCCGGCTGACTCCGAACACTCTGACTGCGTCTTCGACGGTCTTCCAGTCCTGAGAGTCTCCGGCATGGGAGATGATGTTGAGGCCGTATCCTTTAGCTTTCTCGAATAACGGCGCAAAGTTGGCAAGCGGGACGATGCCTTCTGCACCGGCCAGGTCTACAGCGACGATGCCTTTATCCTTATAGGCATTGGCGACATCGACGGTGATCTCGTTGGCTTCCCAGTTGACCTTCTCCGTTCCGATGCACATCATGCAGACGATGATATTGACGTGGACAGAAGGATTCTCTTCCATACCCTGTCTCCTTCCTTCGAGGACTGCTTCGGCAGCGTCATACTGCGTGAGGCCTTTATTGGTATGAAGCTGAGGAGCGAAACGGATCTCGGCATAGCGTGCACCTTCTTTGGCGAGATCTTCTACGAGCTCTTTCGTGATGCGGATCAGAGAATCCCGGTCCTGCAGTACGGCAGACGGCCAGTCGAACATCTGCAGGTAGTCGTTGACGCTCTCGGCATTCGCATGTTCGATCATATAGTCTTCATAGCCTTCCAGACTCTCTCCCGGAAATACGATGCCTCTTTCCTGTCCCAGTTCATACATGGTCTTCGTACGGAAGGAACCGTCCAGATGAAGATGGAGATCGATCTTCGGAAACGGGTATTTATTGGTCATATTTGCCTCCTTTTTCAGTTACACCTCTATTGTATAATAGGTATCATGATAGCGACAATTATGAACTGCGCAGCGATCATCGCTGCCGGTATATTGGGGATGCTGTTCGGCAATCTCTTAGCAGAACGGGTACAGGAAGGTCTGATGAAGGCCTGCGGCGTAGCCGTGATCTTTATGGGCATACAGGGATACCTCGAAGCTTTTGCCGTGAACGGGAATACACTTTTCGTGGTCCTCTGTCTGGCGATCGGGACACTGATCGGTTCTCTTCTGGATATCGAAGGAAGATTCGAACACTTCGGAGACTATCTCAAGAAGAAGACCGGTTCACAGAAGGATGGAGGATTTACCGATGCCTTCGTGACCGCCTCCTTTACTGTATGCATCGGAGCGATGGCGATCATCGGGTCTCTTGAAGCCGGCATGCAGCACAATTACACGATCCTCTTTGCGAAATCGATCCTGGACTTCGTCATCATCCTGGTGATGGCTGCCTCCTTAGGCAAGGGTGCACTCTTCTCCTTTATTCCGGTAGGGATATTTCAGGGAAGCATCACGCTATTGTCGGTATTGCTGAAGGGATTCTTTACGGAAGGAGTCCTCAATGATGT
>JAZPYW010000032.1:0-1908 GCA_045544415.1 Erysipelotrichaceae bacterium | reverse complement strand
CCGAGAGTGAGGCGGATATAGCCTTTTCTTCCTTCTTCATAGAAGATCTCATAGAAACTTAAGAATAATACCGGAATAAAGACGAAAGCCATGATCTCTCCTAAGGCACCCCGATAGAAGGCGTCGGAGAAGGTCAGGTTGTTGAAGAGATATAAGGCTGCCCCAAAGAAGAGAGGCAGTTTTTTCTCGGTGAAGCGGCTGATCAGCGACTGGATGGACCAGGCGGAGAAGAAGATGCACAGCAGTAAAAAGAGTTTATAGCTGATGACCGGACTGCATCCCAGGAAACGGAAGAGGACCGGGATATAGAGAAAAAAGATGGAATAAAAGAGAGGAGAACCGTAGGAATAGTCATAGTTCTGATCGAGGAAGACCCGCGGATAGAAGTTCTTGTTTTGAATGGCTGTATACAGGGATTCGATACGGTTGATGTGGAAAGTCGTATCCGAACCGAAACGGAGGCCGTCAAAAAAGAAAGGGACCGCAAAGATCACGGTCAGTATCAGCGCATGGAACAGCGGGCTTCGGTTTTTCTCCCAAAAGTTCTTCACGGATATTATTATAGTAGATATAAGAGGTTTTTATGAAATATCTGTTTTTTGACTTGGACGATACACTGCTGGATTCTCATAAACAGGTACCGGAGAAGACAGTCGAATACCTGCGGAGGCTCAAGGAAGAAAAGGGCCTCATTTTGGGTGTGGCATCCGGAAGGGAACCTTCCGCCATCTATCCGACTTTGGAGAAGACAAAGCTCATTTCCCTGATCGGTGTCCTGGTCGCCAGCTGCGGAGGAGAGATCATCGATCACCGCAGGAATACTCATCAGAAGTTCCATATGATCCCGGTCGAGACGATACGTGAAGTGCGGGATTTCTATGCAGATAAGAAGAACGGCGGACTCTATATCCGGGCAGAAGAGGATATCTATGCGTCAAAAGACCTGGAGATCGGCCGGCCTTTCTTCCGGGTAGACGGACAGACGCAGTTTCTTTCCCTCTATGAAAAAGAACCGGAGGAAGTCTTCCGTCTCATCATCCTGTTCAATACGAAGGAAGACCTCGAAGCCTGCAAAGAGGAATGTATGGCTCACCATTTCAAGGATCTCCTGCTGCTTTATACACGGGATTATCTTTATGAATACATCGATGAGAGAAACTCCAAATCCGCTGCAGCGAAGAGCTATGTGGAATCCTACGGGGATACTTTAGACGATGTCCTCTTCTTCGGAGACAGTGTCAACGATCTGGATATGCTGGAGAACTGCGGCAGAGGAGTCGCGATGATAAACGGCTCCGAGATCGCGAAGAATGCGGCTGATGATATCACGGAATACAGCTGCGATGAAGAAGGAGTGCGGAAGTATCTCGAGAAGTACTTCGAAGATCCCGGGATCTGCTTTGAGGAAGTAAAGAAGGGCGAGACAGACAAGATAAAGGAACTCTCTGCTCTGGCTACTTCCATCGTCCGGGAACACTATGATCCGATACTGGGAAAGACCCAGAATGACTATATGCTGGAGAAATTCCAGTCGGTACAGGCGATCAGCGAACAGCTGGAGGACAGATATATCTACTACCTGGTGAAGGAAGGGAAAGAAGATCTGGGATTCATCGGTTTCTATCCGAGAGAGGAAGACCTTTATCTCTCCAAACTCTATCTGAAGAAGAATGAGCGGAGAAGACATATCGGGAAGAAGATGATGGACTTCGTCATAGCCGAGGCAAAGAGATTTCATCGCAATAAGATCACCCTCAATGTTAACCGCTACAACGATGATTCCATAGCCTTCTATGAACACTACGGCTATAAACGGATCCGGGAAGAAGACAACGACATCGGTTCCGGTTACTACATGAACGATTATGTCTATGAATTTACGATAAAAGAGAAAGACTGAGATACATC
>JAZPYW010000031.1:0-13601 GCA_045544415.1 Erysipelotrichaceae bacterium | reverse complement strand
GGTGGCAGGGATAACAGCTAGATAAGTCACACCGTTATACTCAATCGTGGAAAGCACTTCCAACTCGTACTCAGTGCCGTCTTCGTCGACGATCGTCATAAAATCAGAACCGTATTGATCAGACATAGGTAACCTCCTGATTTGTTCTGCTTTGATTTTACATTGCCGGGTAAGGAAAATCAAGAGGAAATCTATCGAGTGCGTGTCTGTCTTATGATTTATTTATAGCATAGTCTATGTTACTTAGAAAGAATCATGCATAATATTTTCATAATTGTAAAGGAATTGATAAATTATAAAATAGGTCTTTCGTTTTTGAAAAGATTGTGTTATAATGTTATGAATAGAGCTATGTGTATTTTACACAAGTGTATAAAATCAACCATAACAGTCCTTTGACTGCTGTAATGGAGGGTATATATTATGATACTAAAGAAATGGGAAGAATTGGTGCAGTATCTGCGTGCGAGCGGTGTTACACCCGTTCTGAAAACGATTTTTTCTATATTGAGCGTGGTGCTTCGTGTTGCGCTCGGCGCAGTTGCGACAGTTTTACTGATCGGGATTATCTGTGCGTTCACTTTTATGGGAACTCTGGGCGACTACCTGCAGGAAGATATTCTGCCGGAAGCCTTTGTGGATCCTGAAAATTACAGCATGGAGCAGAACTCCTATTTATATTATGTGGATTCTGATGGCGAGATTCAGGAATATCAGCAGATTTTTGCAGAAACGACCAGTCGCTGGGCCAGTTACGACGAGATCCCGGATGACCTTGTGAATGCGGCTATCGCCATTGAGGATCACCGCTTTTATGAACACCAGGGTGTTGACTGGATTACAACAGTCAAGGCAACTGCCAGAATGTTCTTTGGTAATTCCTCTGCTGGCGGCTCCAGTATCACACAGCAGCTGACAAAGAACCTGCTGCTGATGGAAGATGAAAGCGCCGACGATGTGACGGTTCAGCGTAAGGTGCTTGAGATTTTCCGTGCGGTTCAACTGGAAAAGCAGTATGACAAGAAGGAAATCATGGAGATGTACCTGAATGTCATTTATCTGGGTCAAGGCTGTAAAGGTGTCCGCAGTGCGGCTGCTACCTATTTTGGCAAGGAATTGGAAATGCTGACCACGGCTGAGTGTGCCAGCTTGATCAGTATTACCAACAACCCCTCTTTGTTCGATCCTTATAGCGACAGTGTGTTTGAATACAATGGTCAAATGACCAACGGTAAGGAACGTAACCGCATGCGTCAGACCCTTGTTCTTGGCGAAATGCTGTCTTATGGCTATATTACAAAGGCGGAATATGATGCCGCAATGAGACAGGAAATGGTCTTCAAGAACGGCATTGATGATGAGGACAAGCTGGCCGTATGCTTGAATGAGAGCTGCGGCAACCGTGTGACAGTCAAAGAATTGGTAGTTGACGGTGAAACCTATTATTGTCCTAAGTGCCGCCAAGAGATCACTGTGAAGAAGAGCGCATCCCAGGATCATTATACCTGGTTTACGGACGCTGTTCTCAGAGATGTCGCACAGGCTTTTGCCAAGCAGGCAGGTGTTACATGGAACGACAGCACTGCTGAAATGTTCATGCGTCAGATTCAGACAGGCGGATACCACATCTATACGACCCTGGATAAGGATGTACAGGACCAGGTGGATGTGATCTACGAGAATCTGGATAACATTCCGGATACCAGAGGCGGTCAGCAGCTGCAATCGGCGATCGTTATTATTGATAATTCCACCGGTGACATCGTAGCGCTGGCTGGCGGTGTTGGTGAGAAAGAGGGCTACCTGGACTGGAGCCGTGCTACCCAGTCAAAGCTGCAGTCCGGTTCTTCCATCAAGCCGTTGACCGTATACGCACCCGCGTTTGAGGCAGGTGCTATCTCTCCGGTGACCGTTGTGGATGACCTGCCTGTCAGCTACACTAACGGCGCATATCCTTTGAATGATAACCGGAGCTACAGCTATTCCAGAACCATTTATAAGGCTGTGGAACGTTCTGTCAACGCTGCCTGTGCTCAGACACTGATGAAGATCGGTGTGGATTACTCCTTTAAATTTGCCAAAGAAAAGTTCCGGTTGAGCACACTGGTTGACAGCTATGTGGATAGCTACGGTTATGAGCATACAGATATTGCGGTTGGTCCTTTGGCAATCGGCGCCCAGACCTGGGGTGTGCATGTAGATGAAATGGCTGCGGCGTTTGCAACTTTTGCCAACAATGGTGTTTACCGCCAGGCAAGAACCTTTACAAAGGTCTATGACAGCCGCGGCAATCTTGTGCTGGATAACACCCAGTTCTCTGAGCAGATCCTGAGTGAAAAGACTGTCAATTATATGAACTACTGCCTGCAGGCAGGTACAGCAAGCGGTACCGGTCATGAGGCAAACTTAGCCGGTTCGTACGGTATTACCACTGCCGGCAAGACTGGTACCTCCGGCTCCAATAAGGACAGATGGTACTGTGGCTTTACCGGTTACTATACTGCTGCAGTTTGGACAGGCTTCGATGAGCCGGAAACCATCTATGCCACTACTTGCAACAATCCTGCCGCTGTTTTGTTTAAGCGCGTTATGGGACCTATCCACAGCGGTCTTCAGAATAAAGCTGTTTACAGCAGCAGCTCCATGGTCTCTGTTTCTGTATGTCTGGACTCCGGCATGCTGGCAACCTCTGCCTGCGGTGCCGATGTCAGAGGGATCGATCGTGTTGCCAGCGCGTTGGTCTACCGGGAGGATATCCCCGGCAAGTCCTGCAATAAGCACGTAATGGTCGAATATTGCTCCGGTGGCGGTGTTGCCACAGAATACTGCCAGCATTTTGCGGAAGTTGACACAACCGTTAAGATCGAGAAGAAGTCCCTGGTTAAGCTGACCCAGAAGGAAATGAACGAGATCAAGAGTGCGAAGCCCTATAACCTGGAGTCTGTGTATTATAAGGATAATTACGTCTATCTCATAAAAGATGACGGTAAGGATGGCACCTATAAGGGCTTCTCTAACAGCATCAATGCGAAAGTAAATGCTCCCTATATGGTTTGTCCGACCCATACGGAAGAGGCATGGAAGAAATACGAGGAAGAGAACAAAGGTGAGTCGCTGATTCCCGGCATACCCGGTATTACACCTTAAAAACAAAGAGGTACGATGCATGATTTGGATTTCCGATCAATGGAAAGATTATGAGCTGCTGGACGCGACAGACGGGGAACGTTTAGAGCGTTGGGGCAAGTATTTGCTTGTCAGACCGGATCCCCAAGTGATTTGGAACACGCCCCATGAGCATCCTGGCTGGAAGAAATATGATGCCAGGTATGTCCGTTCATCCTCCGGCGGCGGTCATTGGACGGACCATCATCTGCCGGAGCGTTGGCAGATTCGCTATAAAGATTATTTGACATTTAATGTCAAGCCTATGAATTTCAAGCATACAGGCGTATTTCCGGAACAGGCAGCCAACTGGGATTTCATCTACGATATCATCTCCGCGAATAAAGAAAAACATATCAAGGTATTGAACCTTTTCGCCTACTCGGGCGCCGCTACGATGGTCGCTGCCAAAGCCGGTGCCGAAGAAGTCGTCCACGTCGATGCCGCCAAGGGAATGATCGCCTGGGCCAAAGAGAATCAGGAGCTCTCTCATCTTCAGGATGCGAAGATCCGCTATCTCGTCGACGACTGTCTCAAGTTCTTAAAGAGAGAAGTGAGAAGAGGACGGAAATATCAGGGCATCATCATGGATCCTCCATCCTATGGAAGAGGACCGGACGGCGAAGTCTTCAAGTTTGCCGAACAGATCAATCCGCTCATCGAAGAATGTATGAAACTGCTGGCCGATGACGCCTTATTCTATATCATCAACACCTACACCACCGGTTATTCTCCGAAGGTCATGGAGAACGTCTTACGGGCACATGTCGAGAAGAACGGTATGAAAGGAAGCATCGAAGCAGACGAAATCGGTATCCCGATCAAAGACAGCGAGTATTATCTTCCATGCGGCCAGACGACGAGGTGGAGAAGATGAAGGTCCTCTATGAAGACAATCATCTCCTGGTCGTAGAAAAGATCCCCAATGTCCCGATGCAGGAGGATTCCTCCAAAGACCGGGATATGCTGAATATCGCCAAAGACTATCTGAAGAAAAAATATCAGAAACCGGGGAATGTCTACCTCGGTCTCGTTCACCGTCTCGACCGTCCGGCCGGAGGCGTCTGCGTCTTCGCCAAGACATCCAAGGCAGCGTCCCGTCTTTCGGATGATATCCGTAAAGACCGTTTCCACAAGGAATATCTCGCAGTCGTCATGGACCGCGGACTGGCCGATAAAGGACACTTCCACGACTTCCTTCTCAAGGACAGAGATACCAATACAGTACGTGTCGATCCGAAAGGAAAGGAGGCCTCTCTCGATTATGAAGTCCTGAAAAGAAAGGACGGTCTCGCACTGGTAAAGATCGATCTCCATACCGGGAGAAGCCATCAGATCCGCGTCCAGTTCGCTTCACGAAATCATCCGCTCTGGGGTGATCAGCGTTACAATAAAGACAGTAAGACCGGGGAACAGCTGGCTCTCTGGTCCCATTCCATCACTCTGATCCACCCGACGACAAAAGAAGAGATGACGTTTACCGATGAAGTACACCGTTATCCCTTTGATCTATAAGGAGGCAGCATATGAAGAGAAAACTGAACGGCAAGCCGATCGCCATCATCCTGGGAGTCATTCTGATCCTGTTATCTCTGTATAAGATCCCGCATTTCATCAATGTATCGAAGCTGGAGAAACTGGGATACTCCGAGGAAGCGATAGCGGCCATCTATAAAAAAGGCCTGCGAAACGATATCATCAAAAACAGCTACTATACCGATTATCTGAACGAAGAAGTGACGAAAGATACCTTCCGGAAAGAATATCTCCGTCTCTATACCGTACGGGAAGGCCTTACGGAAGAGACCTTCTATCTCTACGACAGATTAAGATCACTGAAGGGATACAGCGATGATGAACTCGTTTCTCTCTTCAGAGATCTTCCGGAATACGACCTCGTACCGCTGACCGTTTTTGAAAAAGTACCGGTAGAAGATTATATCGCCGATGCCGGAAGCTTCAATAACTCCGAGACATCCTTCACCGTCTCCGGAGATTATCTGAAAGAATATGAGAACGTGATGGAAGTTGCCGATCCGAGTGCCGTCGATACTTACGTATCCCGCAAGTATTCGGTAGGTCAGTATACACCGGAAAAGATCGCTGCCGTATCTTCGATGAATGCCGTACCGGATGTATATCTGGAATCAAGAGCGCTGGAAGCCTTCGATAAGCTCTGCAACGGCGCCAGAGAGAACGGAACGGCCATCTATGCTGTAGCAGCCTACAGAAGCTACGAAAGCATTCAGGAAGCACACTCCACCTATGGCGGAGGAAAGGAAGCCGATAAGCTCGTCACGAGACCGGGATTCGCCGATGTGCAGCTCGGACTCAGCGTATCGGTCGTAGCCAGCGAGAATGAATCTGCTGCCCTCTTCACCGAGACACAGGCCTATCACTGGCTGATGGAGAACGCTCATAAGTACGGATTCATACAGCGTTATCCGGAAGGAAAGGAAGTCCTCACCGGAGAAGCCTATCAGGCCAACTACTTCCGCTTTGTCGGAGAAGAGCTCGCCAAGAAGATCTACGAGAGCGGACTGACCTTCGACGAATACTTCGCGATGTATATCCGCTAAAACAAATCTCAGAAGCAAACAAAAAGATGCGTATTCTTACGCATCTTTCTTTTTGAATGTCGGTCCTTCTCCTTCGAAGATCAGGCATATATCACCGTCTCTTACCACCGTATCTCCGTTTGGAATGATCTTTCTTCCATCCCGGATGATCATGATCATCAGCTGGCTGTCCGGCATATTGATGTCTTCCAGAGTCTTATCGACCCATGGATTTCTTTCGGTGATATGGACTTCATTGACCCGCTCGTTTCTCGCCGGGAGATAGGCCGGGATATTGAGGATGAGGTCATCCCCTTCTTCGATCACCGTATGTCCTCTGGCAGCGATCGTCTGTCCCTTTCTCTTGATCATGACGACCTGAGAATGGAACGGGATATCGATCCTCTTGATCATCTGGCCGATCCAGGCATTGCCCGGATTGATATGGGCTTTGACGAACTGAAAGTCGACGGTATCTTCGAAATCGTTGAAGGTCTTGAAGATGTTCGGACTGTCGTCGATCATACTGAGTTTCTTCGATGTAAAAGGAAGCAGTGCACCCTGCAGGGCGATCGAGAACAGCGAGACGACGAAGACGACGTGGAAGAGGTCAAAGCTGAGGCTGATGCCGGAAGAGACGGCGCTGATCGCAAAGACGATCGAGGAAGCTCCTCGAAGACCTGCCCAGGAGATCAGCATGCACTGTTTCATCGAACAGCCCTGGATGCGCAGCAGGATGAGTGTCATCAGCGGTCTGGCGATGAAGGTCAGGATCACGCTTACGGTGATGGCCATCGGGATCGACTGAGGCATACGGGACGGCGTGGACAGAAGACCAATAATGAAGAAGATCAGCATCTGCAAGAGCGATGTCAGATCGTTGAAGAAATTGATGATGACTCTCTTGGAGTTGATACGGGTATTGCCGAGGTAGAGACCCAGCAGATAGACGCTGAGGTAGGCATTACCTCCCAGTTTATCGGTCAGTGCATAGCACAGGGTAACGGCGGAGATGATGATGATCGTATCCATGCCGTCATTGGCGATATTCTTCAAAGAGAGGATGTATTTGGTCAGCCTCGCAAAGAGGATGCCGAAGAAGAATCCGAGGAAGATCTGTAAGAAGATGGAGATGACGATATTGGAGACTCTTCCCGACTGGATGATGCCGACAGCCGTCATCGTCAGCAGGTAGGCCATCGGGTCGTTGCTGCCGGATTCGACTTCCAGGATCGGCGAAGTGCCGCCTTTGAGATCGAGGTTGTGTCTCTTCAGGATAGAGAAGACACTGGCCGCATCGGTAGAAGCCAGTACGGAGGAGATCAGGAAACTCTCCTGCCAGTTTAAACTCAGCAGATAGTGGCAGCAGACCGTAGAAAGAAAAGCCGTCAGTAAGACACCGATCGTAGACAGCGAAGCCGCTTTGCCTATGACCGGTCTGGCCATCTTCCAGTTGGTCGTGAAACCACCCTGGAACATGATGAAGATCAGGGCGATGGAACAGATGGTCTCCGCCGAAGAATAGGAATTATACGGGATCTTGGCGATACCATCCGATCCGAACAGCATGCCCACAAACATAAAAAAGACCAGTGCCGGCATACCGATCTTATAGGAGAATTTCTCCGACAGGATGCACAGCAGCATTACAAGGGATACACCCAGTACGATATTTGTCGTCATATTATCTTCCTCTTTCTTCTGTGAATGCAGAAGTATGATTCATTGATTATCATACCCTATTTTGCTCAGCAGAAAAACCGTCCGAAGACGGTTTTTTCATCATTTGTCTTTAAGCAGTTTTCCTTATCCGCCGATCTCGAACAGGTCTCTCGGGAAGTTGGTGAGGAATTCCGCACCGTTCTCAGTGACCAGGATCATATCTTCGACTCTCATGTATCCTTCATTCGGGAAGAACATCTTCGGTTCCGAACAGAAGATCATGCCCGGCTGCAGTACGAGTTCGCTGTCGCTCCACATGAACGGAACTTCATGGACTTCAGTACCGATGTGATGGCCGTTTCCTCCCGGATAGTCGTTTCTCTGGAAACGCAGATATTTCTCATAGCCGAGTTCCCCTGCCTTGTCGCAGATAAAGCCGTAGAGCTCTCCGAACTTCGTCTTTCCCGGTACGATCTGAGAGACCATATGACACTCGGCTGCCTGCAGTGCGGCATAGCCGTTCTTCACGAGTTCCGGAGCCTTGCCCCAGTATACCGTTCTGCCCCAGTCGGAACAGTAGCCCTGGTCCATGTAGCCGATATCGAAGGCGACCATCGTTCCCGGCACCAGTTTACGTTCCGGTTCAAACGGTTCGATGTTCTGAGCGTTCTCGGTATTTCTCGTCTTGAATCCGCAGGTCGGCGAGAACGAGAGATCCTGTATGCCGTGTGTGAGACCGTAGTCGATGATGTCTCTTTCGCATTCGAACATCGTCATGCCTTCATACATGTGCTTGACTACATACATGACCGCATCATCCGTGAACTTCGCCAGCTTTCTCATCTGGGCGATCTCTTTTTCATCCTTGATACGGCGGATATCGTCAAAGAGCGTATCCGCTCCGACCGTAACGATCTCCGGATCGACTTCTTTCAGGGTACGTACCATCCAGTCATCGCAGTCTCTTCCAATACCGATCTTCTTTCCCTTGACGATATGTCTCAGTTCATCTTCGAACTGATCCATGAAACTGACGACGACATCGTTGATCGTCGTATCGAAATGATCTTTCTTCGAAGGAATCGTCAGAACTGTCGTATTCCCTTCCCGGTCCATAAAGACCAGACATTCCGGAATGATATGAGAACCGGCTACCGGTACATCGAGAGAGAAGCAATAGCGCTGCCAGAAATAGGAAGTCGTTTCCGTGAGGTATTGGAAATTTCCTCCTGCTGCATAGAGAAGACCGTCCAGATCTGTCTTCAGGAGTTCATTCAGACACTTTTTTCTTCTTTCGGTAATGATCATAATCAAACCTCCGTATATGTAACAGTGTACTCCAAAGACAAAGGAAGTCCAAGAATATTTACATTACTTTCAGAAAATATTTCATATATTTGAAACACCGATCATATACAGACATAAAAAAGACTGTATCACTACAGCCTTACTTCAGCAATGCGAATATCTCTTCTTTCTGTGCTTCCATATCGGCTTTGCCCAGTTCGAAGAGCTCGACCAGCTCTTCCGGAGATCCTCCGAGTCTGGTGACGTTGGTCTTATGGGACGGACACATGTATACGGCTTCCTTCTTATCGACGAGATCCCGTATCAGGGAGATCTGTTTCTGATAGTTCAGATGACGCACTTTATAGTCCTTCTCGATCTGCGGACACTTATGATAGACGATCCTCATCAGCAGCCGCACGAAGATGTTGGCCGGTTTGCGGACGTAGTCGATCGGCTTGGTGGCGATGATCAGATGACGTTCCATGCCGTCGCTGACTGCCTCTTCGATCGGGATCATTTTCGTGATGCCTCCATCGAGATACTCATGTCCGTCTTTCTTCACGACTTTTCCGAGTATCGGCAGCGTGCAGGCTGCTTTCAGCATCTCCCGGTCCATTCCCTGCGCTTCATGATATGCGGTACGGGACTCTGCCAGATCATAGAGACCGATCTTGGCGATCGATGTGAGATCCTTCAGACCGTCCATCTTGAATCCGGATTCGACCATGAGCTTATCGAAGAGATAGCCGTAGGAGACGATATGGCCTTCCCGGAGGAATGGTCTCCAGCCAATTGCCTTCTTATCGGCGATATATTCCGTAAAGAAACGGAAGAGATGCGTCCGGGACTTCAGCAGAAAGGAACAGAGATTGACTGCTCCGGTAGAGATCCCGTAATTTCCGTCGAATTCGATATCGTGATCCAGAAGCCAGGTGAGACAGCCGGCCGTATAGGCCCCTCTCATTCCTCCGCCTTCCAGAACTAAAGAGATTTTCTTTTTACCCATGACTTTATTCTAATCTTCCCTTCTCTTTTCTGCAATCCGAATGCTGAACCCTTCTCAGGAATTTGTGCGATAATAACTATATGAAAAAGAATAATTTCCGTATTTATTTCAATGCACCGATCACCCTCGGTTTTGCGCTTATCTGCGTAGCTGTCCTCGTTCTTGACCGTATCACAGCAGGCCGCTCTACGACCCTCTGTTTCTCTACCTACGGTTCCTCCTTCCTGAGTCCTCTGACCTACATCCGTCTCGTCGGACACGTATTCGGTCATGTCGATATCAATCATCTCATCAACAACCTTCTCTTCATCCTGATCTTAGGACCGATGCTGGAAGAGAAGTATCACGATAAGCTCATCCTGGTCATCCTCGTAACGGCATTAGTCACGGGCATCGCCCACAGCATCTTCTCGCCGAATACGATGCTGCTGGGAGCCAGCGGAGTCGTCTTTGCGTTCATCCTCTTAGCCTCCATCACCGGCACTTCCCGGGGCATCCCGGTCACACTGATCCTGGTCGCAATACTCTGGATCGGCGGAGAGATCGTCGACGGCTTGTCTTCTGTCGACAACGTCTCGCAGATCACTCATATCGTCGGAGGCATCTCCGGGGCAGCTATGGGCCTCACATTTAAAAGGAAGGGATCCTAGATCACTTCCTGTAGTAGCGGTAATAAGCTTCGTCTTTCTCTTCATCGATGAGATTGTCCTCGCTGTAGAGAAAGAAAGAAGTATGCTGATAGAGATTATAGAAATCTTCAAGTTCAAGGGAAAAACTGCTTCCATTCTGAGAGGCACGTATCTTCCCTTTTTTCATGCGGAAGAGCGATGTCCCGTCGCTGGTGAGGATCTCTCCTTCTTTAAGATAATCCAGCGCTTCTTCGATACTGTTTGCTTTCTTCATAGAGCCTCCTCAAAATAAAGGCGAGAATACATTGATCACGCTTCTGGCGATACGGACGATGACGTTGGTCTGCATCGCTTTTTCCAGTGTGATCTCTTCGGAAACGGCCAGAGTCTCCAGGTAGTCTTTCTTGACGGCCTGTATGACTTCATCATTGGCGACCAGAGTACCGCATTCATAATGCAGATAATAGGAACGGTAATCCATATTGATCGTACCGACGAGAGCGATCTCATCATCGGATACGACCGTCTTGGAATGGATGAAGCCCGGTGTATATTCATAGATCTTCACTCCGGCTTTCAGTAAAGGGATGTAGTTAGAGCGGGTGACCATGAAAACCGTCTTCTTGTCCGGGATATGCGGAACGGTGATGATGACTTCCACCCCGCATTTGGCTGCGACTTTGAGAGCTGTCGACATATCGTGGTCAAGGATCAGATACGGCGTTGAGATGTAGATGTATTTTTTCGCCCGGCTGATCATATTGAAGTGGACGTTCCTGCCGACATCGTCATCGTCAGTCGGTGAATCCGAGAACGGCAGGATGTAGTTGTCCCGTTTCGGGGCATTCTGTTCGATCAGGAAATGATCATATTTGAGATCGCGTTCCGCAGCCGCATTGAAGAACTGGATAAACATGACGGTGAGAGATTTGACCGCCTCTCCTTCCAGACGTATCGCCGAGTCTTTCCAGTGGCCGAAACGGACCTGTTTGTTGATATATTCATCGCCGATATTGAGTCCGCCCATATAGCCGAACTGATTGTCGATGACGCAGATCTTGCGGTGATCTCTGTTCGATGTCTTCGATAAGAGAGTCATCGAGATCTTCAGCGGATTGAAGGCAGCGCAGTGGATGCCGTAATCGCCTAAGACCTTGCTGTAATCACGGGATAAGGTCGTGATCGAACCTCCATCATCATAGAGGAAGTATACTTCCACCCCTTCAGCGACTTTCCTGCGCAAAGCAGCGATCAGCTTCTCCAGCATGACCCCGTCTTTGACGATGAAGAATTCCAGGAAGATGAAGTGCCTGGCGTGTTCGATCTTCTCCATCAGATCGAGGAAGTACTTCTCTCCGTCATCGAAATAGAAACAGTCGGTATTGCGGTAATACGGAAAGAAGGAGCTTCTGCGGACGTAGTTGAACGTCTGTCCGTATTCCTGATCCTCCATCTGCTTCTCTACCTCTTCATCCTGAGGCAGCAGATGATCGGTCTCGCTGAGGTTTCTCATCATCTCGGCTCTGAGGTTCTTCGGGACTCTTCTCTCCGCAAACATCAGGTAGATGATGGATCCGACGACCGGGATCGCAAAGATCAGCAGGATCCAGGCCAGTTTATAGGAAGTGTTCGTATCACGGTTCACGACGTAGATCGTCAGGATGACGTTGATGACTTCGATCACATAGGTAAATGCCGGAAACTGGGCGATATACCGTACTCCTCTCATCAACACAAAAATCTGCAGGAGAAGGATCACCAGCAGAAAGAAGAAACGGCTCGATAGGAATTTAAGCAGCCAGCTCAACAGTTTTTTCATAGCGTGTAGTGGAAAATGCATTTCTGATGTTCCCCGTTGCGGTAGATCTCATGATCTTTCGGAACATCCCGGATCCCCAGATACTCTCCCTTCAAGTCCATCAGTGTGCGGTAGGACGGGATGTTGTCGGGGTTGCAGGTAATGATGAGTTCGTCTTTATGATAGACGTTCTTTGCAACCTCAAAAGCTACGAGGCAGGCATAATAGGCATAATGATGACCGCGCTGGTCCTCCTGTATGCGATAGCCGATATCTCCGTAGTAAAACTGATAGTCATCGCTTTTCAGACGGATATCGAGGGTCCCGACGATGTCTCTGCTTCCGTGCAGGACGATATCAAAAAACACCGCAGGGATCCCGTCGTATGCGGTTGTCTCGCTGAGCGTGTAGCGTTCTACAAGATCGACGACCTCTCCGTTATAGACCTGTTTTGATTGAAAGGAAAATATCTTTCTGAGTATCCCCATAAGATAATTATAACGCGTTTCGATTATCTGAGAGTATATATGCCCTTTCTGTGCTGGAAGTGCGCCTCATAGAAGGCTTTGGACAGAGCGATCATACTCTCGACATCTTTACTGCCGGCGGTCTCCAGCGGGGAATGCATGGCCAGCTGTGCCAGACCGATATCGACGCTGAGCACCGATACATGACGGTTGGAGATATTGCCCAATGTGCCTCCTCCGCGGATATCGCTGCGGTTGGTATAGAACTGATACGGGATCTTCTTTTCCGTCATCAGTTCCTTCAGCAGCGCGATGCCGATGCCGTCGCTCGTATAGGACTGGTTGGCGTTGTATTTGAGGACGACACCTCCGTTGAGCACCGGGGCATTGACCGGATCGGAGAGTTCGCCGTGATTGATATGGCGGGCATGCGCATTGTCACAGGACAGACACATTCCCTGCGCAAGCAGTGCGTCATAGTCCAGTTTCAGAGAATGACAGATCTTTTCCAGCGTCCGCTGCAGAAGGTCGGAATCGGCACCCTGTCTTGTCAGAGAACCGACTTCTTCGTTATCGAAGGCAGCGAAGACGTTGATGTTGTCATCGTGGAAGGTATTGAGGAAACCTCGCAGCGTCGTATAGCCGCATTCCAGATCATCGATGTGATCGGAAGAGAAGAATTCCTTATCCGGTCCCCAGAAGAATCCCTTATCGAACGGGGTCAGGAAGAGGTCATAGGAAAGGATGTCCTCATTGCGTACTCTCAGTCTCTTGGCGAGATATTTCTCCAGGGAGAACTTCTCATCGAGGGATACCAGCGGACCTAAATCGGTCTGGGCATTGACCTGCGTGTTCTGATCTCTCTGCAGATGCGGTGCTACTGACGGGATCAGCGCAAAGACTTCCCGGTTCTGATAATAGCGGGCTTCTACCCCTTCTTTTCCCCGGACCAGGACTCTGCCCGATAATCCGAGCGGACGGTCGAACCACGGACGTACCAGCGGTCCTCCGTATACTTCGACATTG
>JAZPYW010000030.1:0-12960 GCA_045544415.1 Erysipelotrichaceae bacterium | reverse complement strand
ATGGCTACGATCCGACTTGATCCCGTTCAAAGATAAGGGAAGAGGCATTTATCGAACTGATGAAGATGATGAATAAAGCCTTCCCCTGTGATAAGACCTAAAACAGTTCCCCGCATCGAAGATAAAAGAGCTGTACAGGCTTCGCTGGGACATCGAGGTATCATACAGACACCTTAAATATTCCGCAGGTCTTAATGCCTTACACAGCAAAAGAAGAGACTTTATAAGGCAGGAGATCTGGGCCAGAATGATTATGTTCAACATCTCTATGATCATCATCGGCTATGTACAGGACAGGAAATCGGAAAAGAAAAAAAGAAAGCTTGAATACAGAGTGAATATCAGCACAGCCGTCTTTCTTATAAAAGAATGCATAATCGAAAGAAAAGGCGGTAAACCGCCTGATCTTGAAAACCTGATAGCCAGCCGGATACTTCCCGTAAGGGCAGACCGGCATTATTCCCGTAATGTCGGATCGCAGGGATTCGTATCGTTCGGCTACAGATTCAACTAAACGATTTCATTGTAATCGATAATCACATACTTATCGGTCAATATCATCAATATCCCGGCAAAGATATATCAGTTATCTGCCTTTCGTCATGATGAAAACAGAAGAAAACCGCAGACATCATCACCGCTGATGAAACTGCGGTTATCGGCTTCAAATATTATCGAATTAAGTTAGTGACATTACTCATACGAGATCTTTCAGCCATTCTTCTGCTTCACTTCTTGTATGAAAGATGATGACCGTCTTATCGTGATACCTTTGAAAGAGTTTCTGCAGTACCGGGACCCTTCCCCGTTTATAATTCCGTATGATCTCGATGAGTTTCGGATCAGTCTCTTCTTCGATCCAGGGCATATCTTCCCGTTTCTTTCCGATCCTTTCTTCAATACCTTTGATGCAGGTCTTTTCATCATAGTCCAGGAAAAAGATCGTATCGCAGGCCCGGATACGCACCTCATAAGTCCTCTGATAATCTCCGTCGATGATCCAATATTCCTGTTTCAATATCTCATCCAGTTTCTCATCGAATTCCTCCCGGGAGATATGTGTCTTATCTTCCTTCCAGAAGATGTTGTCGAGATGGGTAAGCGGCAATTTGGTCAGCTGATGGAGCTTTCGGGCAAAACTGCTCTTCCCGCTTCCGGGACATCCTAATACCAGTACTCTTTTCATATCACTTTACACATTTGAAGTATACGATCGAACCGTCGGTATGGATATCTGTGGAGGAATACATCCTGTTCAAGAGGATCTTCAGTTCTTCTTCGCTCTGGAACGGTCCGCTGAACCATCCTCTTTTCGACAGTATACTCTTAACGAACATATCGGTGATCTTTGACTTTCCTCTGATGTAGTAACAGGCGACGAAGCTTCCTCCCGTCTTTAAAACTCTGTATGTCTCCTTGAAGGCCTTAGCCTTATCCGGGAAGGCATGGAAGCCGTTCATACTGAGGACGATATCGAAGCTCTCATCTTCAAAAGGCAGTGCTCCTACATCTCCCTGAATACATTCGATATTTGTACAGGAAGAGAGTCTTTCTTCTGCCTGATGGATCATATCTTCACTGTAATCGAGACAGATGACCTCTGCGTTTTTCATAGAAGTCCATTTATCGGCAGTGAAAACGGCTGTTCCGACCGGTACATCCAGGATCTTTCCCGAGAAATCATCCGGGATATAGGACAGTACTTTACGAGCTATTTCATTGTCGTCGGTACCGCTCCAGAAGAGATCGATATAGAGTCTGCTGAAGATATTGCCCTGAGTAAGTACCGTATCATAGATATTCTTTGATGACTTGTATGCGTCTTTGATCTTATCGCTCATTAGTGTGTCTTTTCTCCTTGATATACTTTTCTATCACGCTCCTGATCGGAGGGGATATCATAGAGAGGTCGATTTCCTCGGGAGAAAAGAATGATAATTCTTCCATCTCTCCATCTTTACTCTTTATATCGCCGCTCCATTTCCGGCACAGATATATGATCTCAAAGTTGGAGACCTCATCTCCGTTCGGGTAGATATAATGGGCCTCCGGTCCGGAATTGACGTAGAAGAATTCCAGTTCTTCTGCCCGTATTCCCATTTCTTCCTGCAGTTCCCTTTTCGCGCAGTCTTCTGCGTGTTCGTCGATCTCGCAGGCGCCTCCGGCATAGCCCCAGAGGTGATTATCAGAACGTTTTCCGAGGAGGATACGCCCCTTTTCATCGATGCAGATAATGCTGGCAGCGCATTGAATAACGGTCCTGTGCCCGACATATTTACGGATCTCTCTGATGTAGGATGCCATGTCAATCTCTCCCTTTTTCTGATGGAATGACGAGGTCATCAAAACGATGCTGAGGAACGATCAGGCTATCGTTCTCTTCATTTAGAAAACCGGTAAAGTATATCGGATAAGTATCAAAACCATCCCCTGTTCCGATGTTTGTATCAGAGATCTTTATAGCCGGGTGTTTTCCGAATCTGCGCGGATTCTGCAGAACAAATTTCATGCTGGTGGCACTGCTATTTGAAGACTTGCATTCAATGATTGTTTCCCGGTGATCGATCATCGCAAGAAAATCAAGTTCCGGTGAGCCGCTCGGATCCCTGTAGTAGTAAACCTTCTTTGATGAAGCGTAAAGGCCTGCTGCGACCATATTCTCTGTAATGGCTCCTTTGTAGGCGCCGAGTTCGCCTTCCAGGATCTTTGCGGCAGCTTCATTTCCCAATTGAGAGACCAGCAAGCCGGTATCGGCATAGAAGGCTTTATATTCCTTGCTGATCACGGACGCTTCCAATGGAGAAGATATCTCCCGAAGATTATATGCTTTTATTACGAGGCCCAGGTCAGCAAGATATTGCAGAGCATCGGCTTTATCTTCGGAATGAGCTTTATTGTCAACCAGACTGTATTGAAATTTTTTATATTCTTTTGACAGCTGTGAAGGAAGTGAATCGAGACAGGCTTCGGCTCTCAATTTCAGTACTTCGTTTGTTTTTTCGTTTCCTTTGCTGTCAAAACTTCTGCCGAGATCTTCTTTGATCGAAGCAACGATCCTTCTTTGAACAGATCGCACAGCGTTGATGTCATGATTCTTTAAAAAAGTATTGATTGCCTCCGGCATACCTCCGACAACGAGATATTCCAGATATAAGTCCCGGATCCGTTCGTGGATCGGTCTGTCGATGACAGAATGCCGGCTGATGCAGTTTTGAACATATTCAAGGATACTTTCAGGCACCCCATAATTATCAAGAAACTCTTTGAACGTAAGAGGAAACATAGTCATGTGTTCTTCATAACCGACAGGGATCCCTCTTTCATACGGTTTCCTGAAACCTTTTATTCCCAGAAAGCTGCCGGTAGCGATCACATCATAGCGTTTGTCCATATCCCAATACTTCAAAGAACTTCTTGCGTTTGGACAGTCCTGTATTTCGTCCATGATCAGAAGAGTTTTATTCGGGATGAAACGAGCAGAAAAATCATAGGCAGTAATACGGCTTACCATTCTGTCGATATCAAAATTACCTTCAAAAGCCTCGTGCAGACTTTTGTTGGCGCGGAGGTCCAGATATACGACACTTGAGTAGTTTTTTTCTCCGAAATCACGAACACTTGTGGTTTTACCCGTCTGACGCAGACCGGCAAGAACGAGGGGATGATGGTCTGTTCGGGATTTCCATTCGAGGAGCTTCTTTTCGATCTCTCTTTTCAGCATAGGCATTCCTCCTTTGCATACTAATTATATAATAGTTTGTATTTTTTCAGGAGGATAAATGATAGTATTTTGTATTTTTTTGGAAGGTTAAATCGTGTATGTTTGTATTTTTTTAAGAGGATAATGCATTGATACAGGTAAAAAAGAATAAAATCGGAACATGGTCCGAAATGTCTTTCCCCATGATCTCTTCAGAAATGATAAACTCATAGTGATGATCGATATCCATTGTCATATCGTACCGAATGTAGATGACGGCTCCCGGAACATGGAGATGTCTTTGGATATGGTCTCAGCTGCCTATGACAGCGGGGTGCGTTCGATGATCGCCACGCCGCACTGCTACAGAGGCTTATATGAGAACTATGCCGGGAAAAGGATGCAGGATGCCTGGGAGGAACTCCATCAGGCAGTACGTTCAGCAGGGATACCGGTACATCTCTATCAGGGAATGGAGATCATGGCAACTGATGATCTGCCGGAACAGCTGAGAGTAGGAAAAGTGTGGACCCTGAACGGTACAAGATATTTCCTTGTTGAATTCAATTTCAATGAAGATCCAGCCTACTGTAAAAAAATACTGAGATCCTGTATTGAAGCAGGATATAAACCGGTCATAGCTCATCCGGAACGCTATTATTTCATTCAGGATGAACGTTTACCGGTATATGAATGGTACCTCATGGGCTGTGCGATTCAGCTGAATAAAGACTCCGTTTTAGGCCGTAACGGCATTGCCGCACACGAGACCGCTTTGTCTCTATTACGTCATAATTTAGTGTCCTGTATCGCTTCCGACGCCCACCATACTCAGGTGCGTACGACAGACCTGGATGAAGTACGGGAGTACATAATAAGAGAGTTTGGAGAAGAGTATGCGTATATGTTGTTGGAAGAGAATCCGGACAGGATACTGAGAGGAAGAAGACTGGTAGGATATACACCTCATCCATATTAAGAAGACAGGGAACTGTCTTTTTATATATTCTGATAAAGCATTATGAATAGGTATATTTGTCTAAAGACAATAATAATTCGCTATAATAAGGTATTTTCATATATAATATATGAGCAACACTAATAGAAAGGGGGATAGTATGCATATATTTAAGAAATTACGTCATTGGCATATGATCGCAGCCTTCCTGATGATCTATGATGCGATAGCGATCAATCTATCCTACCTCTTAGCGTTATTACTGCGTTTTGATTTCCGCTACAGTATGGTCCCTCCTGAATTCATTCAGGCTTTTGTGCGTTTTACCCCGTTTTATACCATCATCTGTTTAGTTATCTTCTATTTCCTGAACTTATACAGGAGTATTTGGAGGTTTGCGAGCTATACCGAATTGAGCCGTATCATCGTATCTTCGATACTGACGACACTCGTTCAGGTCATTGGTGCATTTGTCCATTACCGTATGCCGATCAGCTACTACATGATCGGAGCCTTCCTGCAGTTCGTAGCGATCACTGCTGTTCGCTTCTCCTACCGCTTTATTCTGCTTCTGAGAGACAGCAGACACACGAATACCGTAACGGAGAATGTACCGAAGATCATGCTGGTAGGAGCCGGAAAAGCCGGACAGATGATCTTACGGGACATTCAGAACAGTAAAGACATCAACGGAAGAGTATCCTGCATCATCGACGACAACCCGAATAAATGGGGAAGAACGATCGACGGTGTACCGGTCGTCGGAGGAAGAAACGACATCCTCGACAACGTTCATAAATACGGCATCGAACGTATCTATTTAGCGATACCTAGTGCAAGAAGAAAAGATCAGTCGGCCATCGTCGATATCTGCAAGGAGAGCGGCTGTTCGCTGAAGATCCTGCCGGGCATGTATCAGTTCGTCAATGGCCAGGTATCGGTATCCAACCTGAAAGAAGTATCCATTGAAGACCTTCTCGGAAGAGATCCGGTCCATTTTGATATGGAGACGGTAGGAGAGTTCATCAATGGAAAGAGAATTCTGGTCACAGGCGGCGGCGGTTCTATCGGCAGTGAATTGTGCCGTCAGATCGCCAAGTACGGACCGGAGAAACTCATCATCTTCGATATCTACGAGAATAACGCCTATGCGATACAGATGGAACTCATCAGAGATTATCCGGATTTAGACTTGACCGTCCTGATCGGTTCTGTTCGTGACAGCAGAAGACTCAAAGAAGTGTTCACAGAATATAAACCACAGGTCGTCTATCATGCGGCTGCCCATAAACACGTTCCATTAATGGAAGATTCTCCATGTGAAGCCATCAAAAACAATGCCATCGGTACCTATAAGACTGCTTATGCGGCTATGGCAGTCGGTGTAGAAAAGTTCATTCTGATCTCTACCGATAAAGCCGTAAACCCGACGAATGTCATGGGTGCATCCAAGCGTATGTGTGAGAAGATCATTCAGTCTTTTGACTATATGATCAAGAATCATAAAGCTTCAAAGATCGTTTCTTTGACAGCACATGAAGATCAGGTAGAACCATTACCGGACGATGTACCGACACAGTTTATTGCGGTACGTTTCGGTAACGTATTAGGAAGCAACGGCTCTGTCATTCCGCTGTTCAAGAAACAGATCGAGATGGGAGGACCGGTTACCGTCACCTCCAAAGAAGTCATCCGTTATTTCATGACGATTCCGGAAGCCGTATCTTTAGTCCTGGAAGCAGGCGTCATCGGAAGAAGTTCCGAGATCCTGGTACTGGATATGGGTGAACCGGTAAAGATCGATACTTTAGCCAGAAACCTGATCAAGTTATCAGGATTGCGGCCGGATGTCGATATCCCGATCGAGTATATCGGATTAAGACCTGGTGAGAAACTCTATGAAGAGAAGCTCATGGCTGAAGAAGGAATAAAAAAGACCGAAAACAAACTCATTTACATCGGCAAACCGGTAGATTTTGATAAGGAAGCATTCCTGAAAGAATTGCCTTCGTTACAGGCAGATGCCAACGACAATAAAGAGGAAGAGACACTGGAGAGAATTAAGAATCTGATTCCTACTTTTACTCCGGTCGTGAATGAATAGATATGTATAAGAAGTACGTGAAAAGACTGATCGATTTTGTATTGTCCCTCTGCGGGCTGATCGTTTTATCACCGCTTTTTTTATTGATCTCGCTCTGGATCAAGTTAGACAGTAAAGGACCGGTATTCTTCAAGCAGAGAAGGATCACAAAAGGGAAAGAAGAATTCCTGATCCTGAAGTTTCGAAGCATGAGGACTGATGCCCCGAAGAATATGCCGACGCATCTTTTAAACAACGCAGAATCTTATATCACAAAATCAGGGAATTTCTTACGGAAGACCAGTCTTGATGAACTTCCTCAGCTCATCAATATCCTCAAGGGAGATATGAGTATCGTAGGTCCGAGACCGGCATTATATAACCAGTATGATCTCCTGGAAGAAAGAGATAAATACGGTGCAAACGATATCTTACCGGGCTTAACAGGTTGGGCTCAGATCAATGGAAGAGATGAACTTCCAATCCCGGAGAAGGCAAGACTAGACGGTTATTATACAGAACATTTTTCCTTCGGAATGGATCTGAAGTGTTTCCTGGGAACGATCACAGCCGTGCTGGGACACAAAGGGATCGTTGAAGGAGCGCAGTCCGGAAAGAAGAAAGTTCTGATCATAACGAATCATTCGTACATGCTGTATCGATTCAGACTGGAGCTGATACAGAAACTTTCGGAAGAGAATGAAGTGATCCTGTCCATGCCGTTTGTTGGACATGAAGAGGACTTTAAGGAATTAGGCTACTGCTGCATCGAGACTAAGATCGACAGAAGAGGAGTCAATCCGATCAAGGATTTAGGCCTAATACGGCAATACAGCAAACAATTAAAAGAAGTAAAGCCGGACCTGGTATACACCTTCTCCATCAAGCCGAATATCTATGCAGGCTATCTCTGCAGAAGAAGAGGAATTCCATATGCAGCTCAGGTACAGGGCTTGGGAACAGCCTTTGAGAAACCGTTACTGGCGAAACTTGTAACATTCATGTATAAGACAGCTTTAAAGAACGCTTCGGTTGTATTCTTTGAGAACACAGGGGATGCACAGGTATTTATCGATAAAGCTATTGTGCCATCTGCTAAAATAAAGGTGTTACCGGGTGCAGGGATCAATCTGGATAAGTTTGAAGCAGTGAAGTACCCGGATAATGAGATCTTCCGGTTTGCGTATATCGGAAGGATCATGAAAGAAAAAGGAATGAGTGAACTCTTTGAAGCCTGTGAGAGGTTGAAAAAGAAAGGTTATACATTCCTGCTGGATCTGATCGGTTTCTATGAAGACGACTATAAAGGCCAGGTCGAACAGCTAGTAAAAGAAGGGATCGCTGTGGATCACGGATTCCAGCAGGATACCCGTCCATTCTATGCTCAGGCAGACTGCATTGTCATGCCTAGCTACCACGAAGGCATGAGCAACGTTCTTCTAGAGGGCGCAGCTATAACCAGACCGCTCATTACCACGAATATCACCGGATGTAGGGAAGCAGTAGATGACGGTGTAACCGGAATACTAATAAAAGTTAAAGATACTGACACCTTAGAAGAAGCCATGGAGACCATGTTGAAAAAGACAAAAGAGGAAAGAGTAAACATGGGCCTTAAAGGCAGAGAGAAGATGGAAAAGATCTTCGATAAGAAGATAGTGGTTGAAGAAACGATCAGGAGTTTACCGGTTGTTCATTAACAGAAAGGAGAAGAGCCTATGTCAGAGTATTTATTTATATTAATATGGCTGGCAGTAATGGCTCTTTTTCAGCGTTTTTTCCAGACAAAACAGACAGAAAAAGTGATGGGGAAAACAAAGATCAGAACGACCTGGTGGTTTGCGATACTCGTGTTTTCTACGCTGGTATACCTGGCAGTAAATAGAAGCAGATACGTTGGGGACACCCTTCAGTACATACGTACTTTTGAAAGTTCTCCAACTTCATGGTCAGCATTTCCTGCCTACTATAACTCGTTAGGAAAAGATAAATGGTTCTACGCATTGATAACGTTGATCCATATTTTCATCACGAAAGATTATAAGATCTGTTTCCTGATATTTTTAACGATCCAGGCAATATCCCTGATCAAACTATATCGTAAATATTCGCCGGATTACTTCACGGCTATTTTCATTTTTGTGACCTGCGGAGATTACGTATCCTGGATGCACAACGGAACCAGGCAATTTATGGCAGTAACGATCTGTCTCTTTGCGACGACATGGATGCTGGAAAAGAAATACGTTCCTGCGATAATCACAATTGTTATTGCATCTCGTTTTCACCAATCAGCATTGCTGATGATTCCGATTTTTCTGATATGTATTGGGAAACCATGGAACAAGAGAACCGTTCTCCTTCTACTGGCAGTCATGGTTGCAATCACGTTCGTGTCGCAGTTTACAAACTGGCTGGATACAGCGTTGGAAGAAACGCAATACGAGAACGTGGTCAGTGACTGGCAATCTTGGAGAGATGATGGTACAAACCCGATCCGTGTACTGGTCTATTCAATACCGATGATTATTTCGCTGGTTGGTTTGCCTTATATAAAAAAAGCAGACGATCCGGTTATCAATTTCTGCACAAATATGTCTATTGTTGCGAGCGGATTATATCTTATCAGTATGGTCACATCCGGCATCTTTATCGGAAGGCTACCTATATATACGAGTCTTTATTCTAACGGAATATTATTGCCTTGGGAATTAAAACACATGTTTAATTCGGGATCTTCCAGATTAATAAAGCTATTTATGTATGTTGGCTTCTTGTTGCTGTATCTGTATCAACTACGTTTCCAATGGGGACTCATATAGGGAGAGATTATGAAAAAAGTAATTACATACGGAACATTTGATTTACTGCACTATGGTCATATCAACCTTCTCCGCAGGGCAAAAGAACTGGGGGATTATCTGATCGTTGCGTTATCTACTGATGAATTTAACTGGAATGAGAAACAAAAAGTCTGCTATTTTACTTATGAACAGAGAAAGCAGCTGGTAGAAGCAATCAGATACGTAGACTTAGTTATTCCTGAAGAGAGTTGGGAACAGAAGATCTCAGATGTTAAGGAATTCAAAGTAGATACATTTGTGATTGGAGATGACTGGAAAGGGAAGTTTGATTTTTTGAAAGACTATTGTGAAGTAGTATATCTTCCACGTACTCCGGAGATATCTTCCAGTCAGATAAAAGCAGAATTAAAAGGAAAGAAATGAACGATAAAGAGATACAGCGAAAACTCTGGGATACACAGATAGAGATCCTGGATGTCATAGATAAAGTGTGTAGGGGAAACGACCTGCACTATTCGCTGTATGCCGGGAGTCTCTTAGGAGCTGTAAGACATCAGGGATTCATACCTTGGGATGATGACCTGGATATCTGTATGTCCCGGGAAGACTATGAAAGATTCCTGGAAATCTGGAAAGATGAAGATCATCCGGGATATCTTCTTCAGAACAAAAGAAACACATCATCATTTACGCAGTCTTTTTCCAAGATCCGTAAAGACCATACTGCCTTTGTTCAGTATGAATGGGAAAAAGGCAGATATCATACAGGCATATTTGTGGATATATTCCCGATCGATAGAAGCCCAGCTTCTTCTGCAGAAAAGAAGAGTTTTCAATGGAAGTGCATGAAATATCAGCTTTATACCAGAGAGTTTGTACCTCCAAAAGCATCGGCCCCTGTTAAGGTGGTTTCTAAACTGTTTCTTTCAGTAACTTCTGAAAAGAAGAGAAGCGAATACAGGAGATCGTTTGAGGAAGATTGCATAAACAGGTCTTTAGATAAATCTTTAAAAACCATTGCGATAGAAACTGTTTCAAACGCAAGAAAAGAGTATCCGGCAGATCTGTTAAATGAATTTACAGAACTGTCTTTTGAAGGAAAAAAGTATCAGTGCTTTGCAAAATGGGATGAGTTCCTGACCTTAAAATATGGAGACTATATGAAGCTGCCTCCGGAAGAAGAAAGAGTCTGGACACATCATCCGCTGATACTGGATTTTGAACATAACTACGAAGAGATAAAATGAGCGATCCAATACGAGTATTACAGGTGATCGGAAGGATGGATCAGGGTGGAGCAGAGATGATGATCATGAACCTCTACCGGAACATCGACCGGCAAAAGATACAGTTTGACTTCGTTGAGAATGAAAACAACGGAGCATTTTTTGATGAAGAGATAAAGAGTTTAGGCGGAAATATCTACCATTGTCCGAGATTTACCGGAAAGAACCTTTTTACATACAAGAAATGGTGGAAAGATTTCTTTAATGCTCATCATGAATATAAGATCGTTCACGGACACATCGGAAGTACGGCAGCGTTCTATTTAAAAGAAGCTAAAAAACACGGTATCGTTACGATCGCCCATAGTCACAACACCGATGGCAAGAATCGAAAACAAGCCCTTTACAACATTCTTTCTTATCCGACGAGGTACATTGCGGATTATCTGTTTATGTGCTCCAAACAGGCAGGAATCGACCGATACGGGCAGAAAGCAGCATCCGATCCAAACAGAGCTTTCTTCTTTCCGAATTCTATCGATACAGAGATATTCCGTTTTAATGAAGACATAAGAAAGAAGAAAAGAAAAGAACTGAGGATCAAAGATGATGAATTCCTGGTAGGGCATGTAGGAAGATTTGCTGAACAAAAGAATCATTCCTTTCTGCTGGATATATTCCATGAGATCACAAGAATAAATCCTAATGCAAAACTGTTATTAGTTGGAGAGGGTGATCTCAGATCATCTATCGAAGGAAAGATCTCTTCTTTAGGATTAAAAGACAAAGTGATCTTGACCGGAACACGTCCTGATGTGAATGAATTGATGATGGCGATGGATACATTAGTGTTCCCATCTAAATATGAGGGACTGCCAGTTTCTTTAGTAGAAGCACAATGTACCGGACTTCCGTGTGTGATCTCGGATAACGTTCCTGGTGATGCGATTTTAGTCATAGATTTAATCAGCATTCTTTCGTTAAATGATGACGCTTCGAAATGGGCGAATATTGTATTAGAATACAGAAACAATAACCGGATCATATATGCGGATAAGGTCAAAGAGGCTGGTTTTGATATAAAGAAAAGCGCGAAATGGCTGGAGGAATTCTATCTTGAAAAAGCAGAATAAAGAGATATTATTAACTGTTTTCACCCCGGCTTTTAATCGTGCTCACACTCTCCCGAGAACGTATGAGAGTTTAAAAAAGCAGGACTGTAAAGACTTCATCTGGCTGATAGTTGATGATGGTTCTACAGATAGCACAAAAGAATTGGCGAATAAGTGGATCCATGAAGAAAATGATTTTGAGATCAGATATATCTACAAAACTAACGGTGGAATGCATAGTGCTCACAACACAGCTTACCGTTATATTGATACGGTTTTAAATACCTGCATCGATTCCGATGATGAATTGGCAGATGGTGCTGTAAGAAAGATCCTCAATAAATGGGAATCGATCAAAGATAAGGACAACGCCGGCATCATTGCCTTAGATGCAGATATGAATACCGGGAAAGTGATCGGGAAAGGCTTTCCGGAAGGAATGAAAGAAACAACCCTTTCCGGATTTTATGATGGTGGAGGAAGCGGAGACAAGAAACTTATATATCGAACAGATATTATTAATAAATATCCGGAATACCCTGAGTTTGAAGGAGAAAAATATGTCAGTTTGTCTTATAAATACCTTCTTATCGATCAGGATTATAAACTCTCTGTTTTGGATGAAGTCGTATGCAACGTAGAATACCAGGCAGACGGTTCCAGCAGCAGTATGTTCAAACAGTATCTGAAGAATCCGAAAGGATTCGCATTTTGGCGCACAGTAAGAATGAAATACGACAGTTCATTCAAAAGAAGAGTTATGGACTGCATTCACTACTGTTCCAGTGCACAGATCGGAAATATTAAGGGCTATATCAAAGATTCACCATATCCTTTACTGACTGTTTTATGTACGCCTGCAGGTCATATACTGACAGCCTATATCAAAAAGAAAGCAGGAAAACTATGATCCCGAAGAAGATCCACTATTGCTGGTTCGGGAGAAACCCGAAACCGAAACTGGCTGAGAAATGTATAGCTAGCTGGAAAAAGTATTGTCCGGATTATGAAATCATCGAATGGAACGAAGATAATTTTGATATTGAGAAATATCCCTACGCAAAATATTGTTTAGAG
>JAZPYW010000029.1:0-6784 GCA_045544415.1 Erysipelotrichaceae bacterium | reverse complement strand
GTATTGAGAGCCCCGTCACCGATCACGACGACGACTTCATAGTCCTGATGATCGAGATCACGGGCGATCGTCATACCGAGTCCTGCGGAAAGAGATGTCGAGGAATGCCCTGCTTCAAAACAGTCGTATTCGCTCTCGTTTCTCTTCTGGAAGCCGGAGAGACCGTGATACTGACGGAGCGTATCCATCCTGTCTGCCCTTCCGGTCAGGATCTTATGGACATATGACTGATGTCCTACATCGAAGAGGATCTTGTCTTTCGGTGCATCAAAGACATAATGCATCGCTACCGTCAGTTCTACGACACCCAGATTGGATGCAAGATGTCCTCCGGTCTTCGATACGGATTCAATAAGAAAAGACCGTATCTCATCGGACAGTTCCTGCAGTTCGTCGATATTCATTTCCTTCAGGAAAGAAGGATCTTTGATTTCCCTGATGTTCATATTCAACGTGTTTTGATCGAATATAAGAGTTCTTTTACGTATTTTGTATCGAAAGAAGCATAAGCTAGATAGTCTTCAAGTTCCCGGAACTGAGCGTCGATGATGGCTTCCAGTTCCTCTTTTGAATAGAGGGCGATGGCACTCGGCTTTTCGTTCTTCAGATCCGAGAGGGATTTTCCCATCTCTTCCTCACTCTTTATGATATCAAAGAGATCGTCCTGATTCTGAAAAATGATGCCGATACGCTCTCCCAGTCCTTCATAGAACGGGGCATCGTTTTCTTTATTGATATACATCGCAAACAGACAGGCGATCTTGAAGAGACCTCCGGTCTTGTTGACCTGGATATCGTAGAGTCTTTCTTCAGTAAGTGTCTTCGGGTCGCTGCTGAGATCGAGAAGCTGGCCTTTGATCATTCCCTTCATGCCGGAATATACCGATAAGGCACGGACCATCGGAACGATCGTTTCCGCATCGTAGGGAGCGGATGCGAGGACTTCGAAGGCGTGTGTCAGCAGTGCATCTCCTGCCAGGATGGCCATATCTTCCCCGAAGGCTTTGTGCAGCGTCGGTTTGCCTCTGCGAAGGTCATCGTTGTCCATGGCCGGAAGATCATCATGGATCAGAGAATAGGTCTGTATCAGTTCCAGTGCCAGAGCAGCCGGATAGCCCTTCTCTTCCGGGATCCCCATTCCATTCAGCAGAGAAAAGATGAGGCGCGGACGGAAACGTTTGCCTCCCTCCATACTGTAGTGCATCGCCTCGCTGATCGTATTCTTCTCAAAAGAATCGAGATAGGCGGATATATATTCTTCAAACTTATTCATCGTCTTCGCTTTCCTTATTGATGGCTTCGATCTTCTCTTCAAAGGACCTCAGCTGTTTCTTGAGGTCTTTGGACAGTTTGAGTCCCTCTTCATATAATCGGATGCTTTCATCGATCGAGACTTCGCCCTGTTCCAGTTTATCGACGATCTCTTCGAGTTTCTTCATTTCTTCTTCAAATGTCAGTTTAGCCATTGCGGACCTCCTTAACTCCGGCAGTCAGTTTTCCGTCTGCCAGCTGTATCATCACTTCATCGTCTTTCTTCAGTTCTCTGACTGAGGCGATGACTTTATCATCTTTATAGACCAGAGAATATCCCCTCTTGAGGATCTCTTCCCCGGAATAGGCTTTTACCAGTGTCGTAAGACGTTTCAGATGCAGTTCTTCGATCTCTTTCTTATGGGCGATCAGCATCCGGATCTTCCGGGCATCCGCATCGATGCGGTTCTTCGAACGTTCGAAACGAAGCAGCAGCGCATTGTTCATACGCAGATGATCCTTGCTGATGAGAGCTTTCATCTCCGTAAAACGTCCTGCCGATTTCTTCAGTCTCTCAAAGAGATAATCGAAACTGAGCCCCGGTCTTTCGATGAGAGAATACGGATCCCGGAAAGCTCTGGAAGTCAGGCACTTATTCAGGCGTTCTTCTTCAAACTGTATCCGGGAAGAGACGATCTCGTTCATATCGGCTTCCAGATCTTCGACGCTGTCCAGGACATCTTCGATGCGCGGAGTCACCTGTTCGACGGCTGCCGTAGGAGTTGCAGCCCTCAGATCTGCCGCAAAGTCTGCCAGCGTGAAATCCTGTTCATGACCGATGCCGGTGACGATAAAGGTCTTCAGATGATAGATGCATTTGACGAGATCTTCGTCGTTGAAACAGAAGAGGTCTTCAAAGGATCCTCCTCCTCTGGCGAGGATGATGCACTGATAGCCGAGTTCATCGACTTCTTTCAGACGGGATACGATGTCTTTCGGTGCTTCCTCTCCCTGTACCAGTACCGGATAATAATCTACCTGAGATAAAGGCCATCTCCTCTCAAAACCCCGTTTGATGTCGGACATGGCTGCTGAATGATCTCCGGTGAGTACGGCGATCTTATGCGGATAGAGAAAGTCTTTTTCCTTCTTGTGTTCCTCGAGGAAATAGCCCTCTTCGTTGAGTTTCTTCTTCAGTTCTTCATAGCGCTGATACAGTGCTCCCAGACCGTCTCTTACGATCTTCGTGACATAGAGCTGCAGTGCACCGCTCTTCTCGAACATCGAGATATTGCCGGTGAGTATGACCTTGTCTCCGTTCTTCGGTTCAAAGGAAAGAGATGCGGCATAAGACCGGAACATGGCGCAGCTGAGGGATGCAGACTCGTCTTTCAGCGTAAAGTAAAGATGGCCACTTCCGTGGCGATGGTAATTGGAGATCTCTCCCGATACGTCAACTCGCTGAAGATTCGTATCCGAATCCAGTTTTCTTTTGAGATAAGTTACTAAAGTGGATACACGGACAGCGTTCATAGATTGTCCAGGACTCCGTTGATGTACTTATAGGCATCTTCATCGGAATAACTGTGTGAGATATTGACTGCTTCATCGATCATGATGGCTTTACTGGTGATGCCTAAGCGGTATTCGCTGATCGCATCGAGCAGAATAGCCTGATCGACATAATTCAAACGGTCAAAAGTCCATCTTTTCAGATGGTCCGATATCTCTTTGATGTATTGATCTTCGTTGGTTTCGATATCCAGCATGACCTTCAGGATGTACTCGTCGGAGATGTCATCGCCAAAACTGTTCGTAAATGTTGAACGGACATCTTTTCCTAGTAATAGGTGCTGATAAAGAGCAAATACAACCTGCTCACGGGTCTCGTGGCGATTCATGACGTTATTATAACACGTTCATATCCTTAGTGCTATAATACAATACATGGAAAATATGAGTCTTTCAAAACGCCTTGCCGGCCACCTTTCCACGATCACCAGACACAAGCTTCTGGTCCAGAAGTTATGCTTTGCCTGCGGGATGTATGCCCAGGGTCTGAAGCATGATCTTTCGAAATATTCTCCCGAAGAGTTTCTCTCCGGAGTGAAGTATTATCAGGGTTATCGTTCCCCTATCGACCGGGAAAAGGAAGTGCTCGGGTATTCGAAAGGATGGCTCCATCATAAAGGGCGCAACAAGCATCACTGGAACTACTGGGTCGATGTCAATTATGAGACCATGAGCAATGAAGCACTGCCGATGCCGTTCAACTATATGCTGGAGAGCGTCCTGGATAAGATCGCCGCTTCAAAGATCTACAGCAAAGACAAATACCATGACGGCTATGCAGCGGAGTATTTCCTCAAGAGCCGGGAACATCAGCTGATGCATCCTGATACTGTACGGCAGATCGATCTGCTGCTGGGATATCTGAAGGAAAACGGCGAAGAAAAAGCTCTCGCATATTTCCGGGAGCTTTATCAGAACTGGAAAAAAGATAAAAGCTTTACTATTTGACGACGTTTACGTCGATCTCAACACGGTAGTCTAACTGTTCGAATTCGACACCGGCTGCTTCCAGCATTCTCTTGGATGCCTTGACGCCTTCGGTATCGGCATATTTATCGGATTCGTAGACTATCTTTTTTATACCCGACTGGATGATGGCCTTGGCGCATTCATTGCACGGGAATAAAGATACATAGAGGATGGTGTCCTTGAGAGAACGCGGGGAATTCAGGATGGCGTTGAGTTCGGCATGGACGGCGTAGGCATACTTCGTATTCAGCATGCTGCCTTCCCTCTTCCACGGGAAGATCTTGTCGTTGCAGCCTCTCGGGAAACCGTTATAGCCGATGGAGACGACTTTGTGGTCCTGATCGACGATGCAGGCGCCTACCTGAGTATTCGGGTCTTTGGAACGCATGGCGGAGAGATGAGCCAGACCCATGAAGTACTCATCCCAGGTGATGATCTTGGACATAATCCTTCCTCCTAATAATAGATCGTATAGACTTCCAGTATCCTCGTGGAAAGCTTGGAAGCGTAATCGGAGAGACCGAGATCGCGCCAGATCTTGACGACCTGCATATCGGTTCCTCCGTAGAATGGATTGATCGAGGTGATGGAGAGATACTTATAGAAGAGAACGCCGATCACGGCGATCGTGAAGCCCAGAGCGAAATATTTCTCCTGCTTGCTGCCGTTGAAGAAACGGTACAGGAGGATACCGGCGACCGCTCCTCCGGCATGTGCCTGCCAGGAGACATTCGGGTAGAAATTGATCATCAGGTTGATGAAGATCAGAGAATAGAGAGACTGACGGTTAACCGTAGAGGACGGTAAGGACAGCAGATCCCAGAGATAGAACATCATGAGGCCGTAGAGACCGCCGCTGATGCCGACATTGAGAGAATTGCCGGTGAGGATACCGCTGGCCAGAGAACCGAGAACAGTCGACAGGAAGATCGTCAGGACCAGCTGCCAGTGGCCGTATCGCCTTTCAAAGTAGGATCCTAAATAGAAGAGCGAATACATATTGGCGAGCAGATGGATCAGAGAACCGTGCGAGAAAGCGACGGTAAAGAGTCTCCAGAACTGTCTTAATCCCAGAGTGAAAGTCTTATAGTCGGCTCCGAGGAAGACATAGGATGCTGCAGAATCGTATTTCAGGCTCAGCAGGAAATACAGCAGGTAGTTCAGCAGACACAGAACGATGAAGGTGATCGTGACGGCATTTCCCATCTTCAATAGAGACGTCACTTTCTTTTTCTGTTTTCTTCGTTCGATGGCCTGACGGTTCACCTCCGCAAAGATGCTCTGGATCTCTTTGTTCGGATCGCTGACCTTGCGGATGCAGCGGCGGATACCCGGGAAGGCAGCTTGCGCATCGACTCCGTTCATGTAGTCTTCATCGAGACATAAGGTATCGTAAGTCTCATGATCGCTCACTTCCCCTTTTCCGATATGGATGTCGAGGAAACCCGGATCACGCAGTCCCGTCTGCATCGCGATCGCCTTCAGGGCGTTATCGATGCGTTCTTTATCGAAATCGACACTGTCGAGACTGGACATCGTGATGCGGATGATCGTGTATACTTTGTTTTCGGTATTGACGAGCCAGATCTCATCCTTACGGGCAGAACCCTGCAGCAGCAGTCCTCTGTATCCGTGATCGATCGAGAGATAGCCCATTACCTGATACAGTTTATAGATGTCATCTTTCATACTCATAAGAAGAACCCTTTTCTTTCAGATACTGTTTCATGTAGGAAGGCATCTCCGTTTGGAAAGATACCCTTTCTCCCGTTCTCGGATGGATAAAGGACAGGAAATACGCATGGAGATACTGGCCGCTTGGATCGAGGATCTTGCGTCCGTATTTGGCGTCGTTGACGACCGGATGATGGATGAAAGCCATATGGACACGGATCTGATGCGTACGTCCGGTCTTCAGTTCGACATCGAGCAGTGTGGAATCGCTCATGCGGTCGAGAACTTTGAAGAGAGTGATCGCCTCTTTGGCATTCTTATCGGTCACGCACATCTTCTGGCGGTCCTTTTCATTCCGGCCGATCGGGGCGTTGATCTCCCCTTCATCGTTGGCGATGACACAGCTGACGATCGCATAGTATTTTCTGTAACAGGTCTTGTCCTTGAGCTGTTCCGCCAATAAGGCATGGGTACGGTCGTTTTTGGCGCAGACGAGCAGTCCGGAGGTATCTTTATCGATACGGTGGACGATGCCCGGACGATAGTAGCCGTTGATGGAAGAAAGTTCCTTGCAGTGATATAGAAGCGCATTGACTAAGGTATTTTCTTCATTGCCCGGTGCCGGATGGACGACCAGTCCCTTCGGTTTATTGATGACGATGAGATCTTCATCTTCATAGACGATATCCAGAGGGATATCTGCCGGCTTGAGATCAGTCAGAGTATTCTCCTCATATTCCACTTCAAAAAGATCACCAGGTTCTGTCTTGACCTTGCTGCGGAAGGTTCCGCCGTTCAGGGTGATTTTGTCAGCTTCGATGAGTTTCTGTATCTGAGACCGGGATATCGGACAGAATTCCGCCAGAAAGCGGTCTGCCCTCATATCGGCATATTCTTCTTCAACGATCAGCTTGAGTTTTGGCATGTTTTTCTCCTAAGAGTATATCGATGATCAGGAGTATGACTCCGACCGTCAGGAAGGAATCCGCGATATTGAATACCGGGAAATCATAGCCGAAGATCAGGAAATCCAGGAAGTCGACGACATAGCTCAGCCGGATACGGTCGATGAAATTGCCGATCGTGCCTCCGATCATCATGACGAGCGCGACCCGGGAAAGAACGCTCTTTCCGGTGATCAGCAGGTAGAGGAAAGCGATCAGGGCGACAGCAGTCACGATATAGAAGAGCGTCATCTGCCCTTCGAGGATGGAAAAGCCGGCCCCTGTATTCTGGACATAGGTGATGGAAAAGAAGCCGGGGATCACATCAAAGGATTCTCCGACCTTCATGGCAGCGCTCACCAGGGACTTCGTAT
>JAZPYW010000028.1:0-25353 GCA_045544415.1 Erysipelotrichaceae bacterium | reverse complement strand
AGGAAAAGACCATGAAAAAAACTCTAATCGCAACCCACGGTCAGATAGCTTCTGGTTATTTGAACGCATTGGAGATCCTTACAGGGGATGTCCAGAACTATACCGCTGTAGATGCTTTTACTTTTGATTTGAATCCTAAAGAGAAAATCGATCGCTTTTTCTCGGAACTCAAAGACGATGATATTGCTCTTGTGTTTACAGATGTCATGTTTGGCAGTGTAAACCAGATGATGTTTCCATATCTCGATAGAAAGAATGCTCTCTTTTTCACCGGAGTGAATCTTCCGTTCCTTCTCGAGATGAGTGTTATCTCGCAGGAAGATCTTCAGAGTATGAATATGGATGAACTTCTTTCACAGGCGAGGGACGAACTTAAGGACGTAAAAGAAGCCGTCGATGGTTTTTACAATAAAAAAACTGAAGATGATTTCTTTTAGAAAGGAGGCAGAGAATCATGATTCTAACAGTTAGGGTGGATGAACGTTTGATCCATGGACAGGTCGTAACCAACTGGATCTCAATGCTGCGCTTAACAAATATAATTGTCGCCAATGACAAAGCAGCAAATGATCCGATCCAGAAGGGCGCACTAAAAATGGCTTGCCCGGGCGGCGTGAAGTGTCTCGTTGCTACTGTCGACAAAGCAGCTGAGGTCATGAACGATCCGCGAATGGAAAATCTCCGGGTAATGGTTGTAGTAGAGACTCCGACCGATGCTCTGAAGATCGTCAAGAACGTCAAGGACATTCCGGAAGTCAATATTGCCAATATCGGCAATATGTATCATCCTAACGCTCAAAAGACTGTTTTATTCAACACTGTGAAGGTTGAAGATGTTGATTTAGAGGCAATCAAAGAATTAAAGAAACTAGTGCCTATCTATCAGCAGACAACTCCAGTCGCAGCAAAACAGCAATTCAACATGCTTTGATCTAACGAAAATTAAGGGGGAAAGTTAAATGACAGCATTACAAGCCTTAATTCCTTCACTGGTTTATTTGTTAGCAGTTGTAGCCAGCAATGGCCACAGATTATCAAATAAACCAATTATCGTAGGAACACTTACAGGCTTACTTCTCGGCGATGTTCGTACAGGTGCAATCATCGGTGCCGAACTGGAAATCATGTATATGGGTGTCATTTCCGTCGGTGGTGTTCAGGCAACTGATACAGCATTCGCTACCGCATTCTCTGTTGCATTGACAATCTGCACGGGTATGTCCAGTGATGCAGCTATTGCAGTCGGTATCCCTGCAGGTATGATCGGCAACTTCCTTGGAACATTTAGAAACATGTTCTATGCTCTGGCAAACCCTTGGTACGACAAGCTCCTCAGTGAAGACAATACGAGAACATTCTCTATTGCTTACTGGGTAATCGGTGTTGTCGGTAAAGCATTCGTAGCAGTTGCTATGTTTGTCGGTTTAAGTGCTGGTGCAGAAGCTCTTTCGAACTTCATGGAAAGCACACCGTCCTGGGTTACAACCGGTCTCAGTGCCGCCGGCAAGATGTTACCGGCAGTAGGTATGGGCATCCTGCTCAACTACTTATGGCGTGGCGAACTTGTTATCTACATGATCTTCGGTTTCTTTGCAATGGCATTCTTGAAGACTTCCAACCTGTTTATGGCAGTCGTGGGCTTACTGTTAGCGTTCATTGATTTCTATAGAAATCGTGATCTGAACAAGTTAAAAACGTCTGGAAATGTTTCCGCTTCGGATGAGGAGGACTTCTTTTAATGAATTATCTTGATACTAAATCCCTTCCGCAGGATGAGCGGAAAATGCTGATTCGCACCATTTGGAGAACCATTTGGGGCGTCAGCCAGAACTATAACTATGTCAGACAGATGGGACACGGCTGTGCTTGGTGTATGATCCCGTATATCAAATGGCTTTATCCGAATGATAAAGACAAGAGAACGGAAGCTTATGCAAGAGAAGCAGTGTTCTACAACATCACACCGGATATCAACCCGATTGGTGTAGGCTTATTCTCCACTATGGAGAAAGAGTATAAGGAAAATCCGGATAACTTCGATCCGGCGATCATCAACAACGTTAAGATCGCTATCATGGGTCCGATGAGCGGTATCGGTGACTCCTTATTCCAGATTACGATCCGTCTGTTCATTACTTCCATCGCTCTGCCGTTTGCACAGGCTGGAAGCATTATGGGTGCGATCATCATGACTCTCGGACAGTTCTTATTCCAGTGGGGCGCTTCCTTCGTCGGTGCTATCTATCTGTATAACGCCGGTAGAGAATTCGTCGTCAAAGCTATCAATGAGAACTTCCTTCCGATGCTGACCAGAGCTGCTTCCATCTTAGGTATGGTCATGGTCGGCGCTATGATTCAGAAAACCTGTGACATTCCGTTCGCGATCGAATTCGGTTTCGGCGATCAGGTTTCCACTTTATCTTCTCTGTTTGACAGCATCGCTCCGGGTCTCTTAGGTTTAGGCCTGACTCTGCTTTGCTACAGACTGATCAGAAATAAGTTTAACCCGAATGTCCTGCTGCTTGTCTTCATTGTTATCGGTTTAGTCGGCGCAGCAATCGGTATTTTCTAAAGGCATAAAAAAAAGGAGGATATATATTATGCTGATTCCAATGGTGGACCTCTTAAAGAGGGCCAAAAAAGAAGGCTACGGTGTAGCCGCTCCGAACGTACAGGGCGAAGATACTGTCCGTGCATGTATTCAGGTTGCAGAAGAACTGAATGCACCTATGGTCATTGACCTGAACTATTTCGTTCATGCTGACAACTTTGTTGAATTCTGTCAGAAGACAGTCGATCTGATTAACGCCAGCAGAATCCCTATGGCATTCAATCTGGATCATGGCAGAAACTTTGATGAACTGATGTGGGCGATCAGAGGCGGTATGTCCTCCATGATGATCGACCGTTCGATGGCGTCCTACGAAGAGAACGTTGCAGCTACGAAAGAAGCTGTTAAGATGGCTCATCCGTTAGGCATGTCCGTTGAAGCTGAACTGGGTCACGTAGGTGTTGCCCTCAACTATGAAGTTGACGGTTATACAAACCTGACAGATCCGGCAGAAGCAAAGAAGTTCATTGAGGAGACCGGTGTTGACTGCCTGGCAGTTGCTGTCGGCAATGCTCATGGACCATACAGAGGCAGAATCCCTGAATTCCGTTTCGAACTGATGAAACAGTTATCCGAAGCTTGCGGTGATACACCGTTAGTTATGCACGGATCCTCGGGTTCCGGTGATGAAAACCTTAAGGGTGCAGTGGCCTGCGGTGTTACAAAATATAACATCTGCAATGATCTCTTAACAAACGCAAGAGTAGTACTGCTTGATGCTATCAACAACGATAAGATCAAATCCCCATATGATTACCATAAGTACTTTATCCAGGGCTACAAGGATGCATTGACGCACTGCGTTAAGATTCTCGGTGGCGAAGGTAAGGCTTGGTAATCGGAAATGCAGTACAATTTCTTAGGAAAAACCGGACTTAAAGTCAGTAAGCTCTGTCTGGGAACGATGAATTTCGGTCCGATGACAGACGAAAAAGACGCCTTTGAGATTATGGACGCCGCACTGGATCTCGGTATCAATTTCTTTGATACCGCGGACATGTACGGACAGAACATGAGTACAGATCCGACGATTCCGGACAGAAACGGCTGGACGGAAGAGATTATCGGACGCTGGCTCGCTCAAGGCGGAAGAAGAGAGAAAATCATTCTCGCAACAAAATTATATCTGCCAATGCAGGATAAAGATTTTGGCCCTAATGATGGAAACGGACTGTCGGCAACGAAGATCTCCAGAAGACTAGAGGGATCTTTAAAGAGACTGCAGACGGATCACATCGATCTTTATCAGATGCATAGAGCAGAGAGAAGAACGAGCTGGAACGAGATGTGGGCTGCTTTTGAAAAAGCTTATGCTCAGGACAAGATCACCTATGTCGGCTCCAGCAACTTTGAAGCCTATGATCTCTGTAAAGCGCAGTGGGCTGCAGATAAGAGAAACAATATCGGCATTGTTACAGAACAGCACCGGTACAATCTGTTTGCCAGATCGGCAGAACGGGAACTGATTCCCGCCTGCGAGGATCTCGGCATCGGTCTTATCGTCTGGAGTCCGCTGGCAGCAGGATTATTAGGCGGAAATGCTTTAAAGAAACGTGAAGGAAAAACGAGATCTGCCCGTCAGGTTCTCTCCATCACGGAAAAGCAGAAAGAACAGCTTCAGGCATTTGAAAAACTGTGTAATGAATTAGGCGAAAAGCAGTCTCACGTTGCTCTTGCCTGGGTATTGCATCAGCCTGCCGTATCGTCTGTTCTTCTAGGTGCCAGGACTGTTGAACAGCTGCAGGATTCTGTTAAAGCTGCTGAACTTGTTCTAGACGAGAAGACATTGAAAGCAATCGATGAAATATTCCCGCCATGCCCTGCCCCTGCACCGGGTGAAATTATTAAACTCGATTGATTGAGTTCCCTTTACTCAAGATACGGAATTAAGCTTCTAGCTGAAAGAAAGACGTTAGAAGAGTGTGAAGAACGCTCTTCTACGTCTTTTCGCTCTAAAATATACATATTATTTGTTAGTTTTTGCTTATTTATTTTTAAAAAAAACTATTATAAAGAGAAAAAAGTAATATAATGATTGCGATGGAAGAAGCAAAATACAAGCAAATAGAGCAGGATGTCCGTGATAAGATCAGCAACGAGCAACTGAAAGTTGGTGATGCGATCGATACCGAGCAGCATCTCGCAGAACAGTATGGCGTCTCTAAACTGACCGTCAATAAAGCCCTTTCTCAGCTTGCAAGAGAAGGCCTTATTCAGAGGGTCAGGGGAAAGGGATCTTTTGTTTCGTCTAAGAAAGGCGATACACTGATCGCTGAAAGAGATAATTACTCTCTTTCGAAAAACCTGATCAGAGATGGTATGAAGCCTAGTTCAAAGCTGCTTAAGTATGAAGTCATAGATTCGGACAGAGTTCCGGCAGTCGCCAAAACGATGCATTTAAAAAAGAATATCAAGCTTCACTATTTTTCCAGAGTACATTATGCTGACGGTGTTCCAATTGCGATTTCTGAGAATTATGTCAGTATAAAAGCGCTCTCCGTGCTTGATGTTACCTGTTTGGATAATGGATCTTTTTGGACCTATTATTTGGAGAATTGTCTGCAGAAACCGGTAAAGAGGACCTGCAACATGTCTGCTGTCCTTTCGGATGACAAGCAGATCCTTGAGATGCTGAATATCACTCCTAACACCCCTCTGCTGTCTGAAAACCATGTCTCCTACAACAGCCGCGGTGAGATCATTATCTACGGTGAAATGCTCTATGTAGGTGACCGGTATACTTATATCTTTACTGCTTCATCTGCTAAAGAATAATCAGTATCCTGCTCCAGTTATTTTCTCTTTGTAATATGTAAATATTACTTTTTTGTCGTTTATGAATATTCTTTCGTAGCGGCTGCAGGAAGAGAATAATGGAAAAATTCAAGAATTCTTATTTTTCGTACATGCTGATGTACTTCGGCTATTTTATGGCCAACTGCTTTGCCTCCAGTTTAATATCTGTGTATCTTCTGGACATGGGAATGAGTGATTTTCAGGTTTCGGTTGTAATCACAGTAGCAAATATACTCGCTTTTCTGTTTAATCCGCTTGTCGGTGTTCTGCAGCAGTATGTAAATAAAAAAAGAATCATTACAATCCTGTATGCCGGAGCGTGTATCTGCGGTCTGATTCTTTTCCTGCGCACAAGTTACGTGCTGATGCTTACGGTATATGCTCTGTTCTTCTCGTTTTTGAGCTGTGCTGATCCTATCATAGAGTATCTTGGTTCACATGGACCTTTTGCATACGGAAAAATCCGTATCTTCGGTTCGCTCGGAGCCGCAATCGGAAGTCAGCTTACGGCTCTTGTCTATGATTGGATTGCTCCAAGAGCAATATTCGCCGGAGTAATCATCTTTGTCGCTATCGGGTATATCGGCATTATTAATACATCAGAAAAAAATCTATCCATTACTCAAAATCCGAATGCTAATGCCCGCAAAGGGAAGGCTACCGATCTCATCCGGAACAGAACTTTCCTTTTCTATGCACTTTTATATCTCATTCACTACGGTGTCTGCCGAATTAATGCGACATATATGGCTCCTTTGTTTACAACATCCGGCCTGTCCGTTTCGCTGGTTGGGACCGTTTCTTTTATATCGATTATGTGTGAATTGCCGTTTGTGCTGAATTCACATCGTTTTATGGATAAGATCAGCAACAAAGCTCTGCTGATCGCTTTATTCTCGTTATTGACTATTCAATACAGTACATATGCTTTTGCAAAAAGTCTTGTCGTAAAAGTTATTGTTACGTTTGCGACTCGCAATATAGATGCGATGACATTCATTATGACAAACCTTAAGATTGTAAATACCATCGTTGAAGATGATCTTCAGCCTACTGCTTTATCGGTTCTCCATTCAATGAATTTCATCGGTGGTTCCTTATTCCTGGTAATATCCGGAAAGATTCTGGATCTCGGTGCAACGTACACGCAGCTGTACATGTATCTTGCGATGTTCACGGTTCTGGGAATCGTTCTCAGTGCGGTGTACAGAATACCATCAGGAATAGGGAAAAGACTCTTCAGCAGAAAATAATCAGCTGACCATCCAATAGTTTATTTGATTATCGACGATTATATTTCCCATGGGAAGGAGGAGCTATGATCCGCTACATCTTTTCCGACATGGACGGTACTGTCCTCGATACAAAGAAGAATATAAGTCTCGGAAACGAAACGATCATTCGTGCTGCCCGAAACGCCGGAGCGAAATTTGTATTCTGTTCCGGCAGAACTTTCCGGGACTGCGAAGGATATATGGAACAGCTCGGTATATTCGGGAATGAGGATGATTATTTTATCGGAGCCAACGGAGCCGGAATATGGAACGGAAGGGGAGAGATACTCTATTCCAATCCTATACCGAAGACGATAAGCAAAGAGTTTCTCGACTTGCTGAGCAGGGAAAAAGTATCGGTCATGCTGTTCAACGAAGAGAAACCGGAGATCTATTCTCCTCCGGAGATACAGCGCTGGAAACACAGTAAACCCGTTTCTGAAATTGGTGAAGCTCAAGACCTCCTCTGTTATAAGATCACAACGATTTTTCATGACGAAGAGGGAAAAGATGCGATATTCCGTATTATTGATCACTTTGGAAGGGAACTCTTTGAACTTAGTGCAGCCGTTCCGGAGAATATCGAAATAAACATGGCCGGCGTATCTAAAGGGAATGCTATCCTCAAACTCTGCGAAATGACAGGGACCTCTGTTGACGAAGTATTAACGATAGGGGACGGCTGGAACGATATCAGTATGCTCAGACTCACAAAATACAGCGGATGTCCTAAGAATGTCTTTGGAGATGTGTACAAAGAAGCGAATTATATCTCCCCATTTACGAATGATGAAGATGCCGTAGCTGATATCATTTGTCATTATCTGTTTCAGAAATAAAAAGGATAAATAAAGGTATATATTATTTGGTAAATAGATATATAATAAATATAGAAGAAAGATATATATAATTTGATCATTTCGGAGGATAACACCATGACAAGAATTATCATTGCCGCTGATCCACTCGGATATGAATTGAAGGATTTCGTAAAAAAGCACTTGATCGAAAGGGGTTTTGAAGTGTGCGATCTCTGTCCGAACGGTCCGATCGACTATTATCTGGCCGGGGCAGGCGTAGGCGAAGCAGTATCAAAAGGGGATGCTGATCTCGGAATGGCTTTCTGTGCAACGGGAATGGGGCCTTCTATCGTTGCCAACAAGTTCAAAGGTGTCTACGCTTCGGTCATTGAATCAGACTTCACTTCCGAACGCTGCAAGATCGTAAACAACGCGAACGTCCTGACCATGGGACAGCAGGTGCTGACAAAAGAAAAAGCGCTCATCGCTGTTGACAAATGGCTGGATGCGAAGTTTACCAAGGGGTGCGGTTTCGACGATCTGGGAGACTTCCTGACGGACGCTCTCGCCAAGATCAGAGAAATAGAAGCCAAAAATATGAAATAGGAGGAAAGTATGATCATAGGCCTGCACCACGTAAGCATTAACGCCAAAGACGTTAAAGCTTCGCTACATTTTTATCATGACATCCTAGGCTGGGAAATTACCAGAATCATTCCTGGCGAAAAATCCGATGCATATTATGTGCATGTCCCAGGTTCTCCGGGCCCGAATATTCCTACAGGTCTTTGCGAACTGGAGTTCACAGATAATAAAGGACGTCAGATCAAAAAGAGATATCTGGAAAACGAGACAAAACTGGATCACTTTGCGATCCGCTGCGATGATCCGGAACCTCTCTACAAGAAGCTTGTTGAAGAGGGATATGAATTTAAGATCCCGCTAAGCAGATTGGATGTCTACGGTCACTACACATTCGGCGTTATCGATCCTGATGGTATCATGGTCGAATTCATTTGCCCATATACTCCGGTTCCGGATACGAAAGGAGAGTAATCATGACAGAATTATACGGTTACCATCATCTTGCGATCCTCTGCAAGGATATTAATGCATCGCTGCACTTCTATCATGATTTGCTCGGTCTTCCGATCTCCAGAATTGTACGCGGGGAAGAGAAGGATTCTTATTATGTCAAGATGCCGGACGGTGTCGAGATCCAGTTCCTTGACTTGAAAGGAAAACAGATTCCGGTTGATCCTAGACCGGAAAATCGGTCGGGAGGTCATCATTTCGGCTTCTTAGTCGACGATGTGGAATACTACTGGAATCTTCTCAGAAATGAGGGTTATCAAGTACGCATCCCTTACTGCCATTACGACAAATATTCTCATTATACCTGCGGTTTCAATGATCCGGACGGTATTATGGTCGAATTTATCGTTCCATATTACATGCTTGTTGATAAAGCTTTACCGGATGTTCCTGCAAAATACAAATAATCTTGCCGGACAGAAATAATTAGGAGGACATTTATGATCTTAGGACTGCATCATTTAAGTATCAATTCGAAAAATGTTAAGGCTGCTCTGCATTTCTATCATGACATCCTCGGCTGGGAAATAACCAGGATCATCCCGGGCGAGGCATCTGACGCATATTACGTCCATGTTCCGGGAACACCGGGTGAAGCTGTGCCTTGCGGTCTCTGTGAACTCGAATGGACAGATCAGCACGGAAAACAGTGCAAAGTCAAATACGGTCCGACGGAAACCGGTCTGGATCATATTGCTGTTCGTGTTGACGATCCTGAACCGCTCTATAAGAAACTGGTCGCAGAAGGGTGTGATATCTGCATGCCTCTTCAGAGATTGGATGTTTTCGGTCATTATACATTCGGCGTTCTTGATCCGGATGGCGTCAAGGTCGAATTTATAGCCCCTTATACTCCGGTTCCTCAGACGAAAGGAGAATAGTCATGACAAAAGTATTGGGTTACCATCATTTCGATATCAGATGTAAAGATATCAACGCTTCTTTACACTTCTATCGCGATCTATTAGGACTCCCGATCTCCAGAACCGTATTCAATGATGAGAAGAATATTTATTATCTCATGCTGCCGGATGGAGTCGAGATTGAACTCATGGATCTTAAAGGAAAACAGGTTCCGGCGGATCCGCCATCCGAATTCCGTGTAGGCGGACATCACTTCGGCTTCTTAGTTGATGATGTTAAATATTACTGGGATCTTCTCAGAAAAGAAGGATACGAAGTACGTATTCCGTATTGCCGCTATGACAAGTATATGCATTATACCTGCGGATTCAATGATCCGGACGGCGTCATGGTTGAATTCATCACTCCGTATTGGAAGATCGTCGAAGAGAAGTATCCTGAAGTTGATCCTCTCTACAAGTAGCTGATTTTGCCTTTAATTGAGAAGGGCGGTCTGCATACCCCTGCATATTCTGCAGGCTGCTCTTCTCTCCTGAAATGTTTATTCTGACGTGAGAAAGGGGAAACGTTATGAAGAAATTTATCAATGATCCGACTGATTTTGTCAAAGAAACGGTGGAAGGAATCGAAGCAGCATATGGTGACAAAGTAGGTACGCTGAATGGAGATTTCCGTGTCCTCGTTACGAAATATCCTCGAAAAGAAGGAAAAGTAGGTATCGTTACCGGAGGAGGTTCCGGACATCTGCCTCTCTTCTTAGGTTATGTAGGTCAGGGAATGCTGGATGCCTGTGCTATCGGCAATGTCTTCGCTTCTCCGGCTTATTCAAAGATGCTGGATGCGATCCGCTATGCGGACCAGGGATCCGGTGTATTGTGTCTGTACGGCAATTACGGCGGCGATAAGATGAACTTCGATCAGGCGATCGAAGATGCCGAATTCGATGACATCAAGTGTACTTCCGTAAGAGGTACGGATGATGTCGCTTCTGCTCCAAAGGGAGAAGAAGACAAGAGAAGGGGTGTCGCCGGCATCGTGTTTGCCTATAAGTGTGCCGGTGCTGCGGCAGAAGAGGGAAGAAACCTCGAGGAAGTCACGGCAGTAGCACGCAAGGTAGTAAACAATGTACGTACGATGGGTGTTGCGACCTCTCCTTGTATCGTTCCGGAAGTAGGAACGCCGTCTTTCTCCATCAATGAAGATGAAGTAGAGATCGGTATGGGTATACACGGAGAACCGGGCATTTCCGTAGAGAAGATGATGCCTGCCGATAAACTGGTAGACATCATGGTCGATCGGATCCTGGACGACTATCCGCTCAACTGCGGTGATGAAGTATCCGTTCTCATCAACGGTTTAGGTGCTACTCCGTTAGAAGAACAGCTCATCGTCTACCGCAGAGTATCTCAGAGACTGAAAGACCTCGGTGTCACAGTATATATGCCGCATATCGGCGAATTTGCGACATCCATGGAGATGTCCGGATTCTCGGTCTCCATCCTGAAACTGGATGAAGAACTCAAGAGACTCCTGGCTGCTCCGTGCTGCACACCGTTCTATACGATCGCAAACAAATAGTTATGAATATACAGGATATACGGGAAGCCATGGACCGTATCGCCATCAAGATGAGCGAGCATAAAATGGAGCTCGTTCAGCTGGACCAGCGGTATGGAGACGGCGACTTAGGAATATACATGGAAGCCGGTTTCCGGGCAGCTGCAGACTTCATGAAAGAAAGCGACCTGACAGACTTAGGACGTCTCTTCAACAAGACAGCCGATGTCTTCAATGAGACTGCCCCAAGTTCTTTAGGTACGATCATGTCGTTCATCATGAAGGGCATGGCACGCTCCCTGAAGGGAAAAGAAGGCTCCTGCAGCGTGAAAGAACTCGGTGAGGCATTACAGGCAGGCTTAGCCAATGTAAGTGCCAAGACCGGTTCTGCGGTCAACCAGAAGACCATCCTCGATGCGTTAACTCCTGGTGCAGACACTCTGGTAGAGAAGTGTGATGCAGAAGACGTCCTCCTCTTGGCAGCCAAGGCAGCAAGAGAAGGAAGCGAGAAGACGCGAGAGATGAAGGCTGTCTGGGGAAGAGCGGCTTATTTCGGCGAACAGACGATCGGCCATGTGGACGGCGGATCGGTAGCCGGAGCGCTGATCTTCGAAGCGATCGCCAAACTTTGATTTTTGTCCCCTTTCCATTTGGATATTTTTCCTCTACCCCACGAAATAAGCCTTTGTCTCTGCCGGCAACCAGATGCAAAGGCTTATTTCACCATTAACAAAGGAGGCACTTATGAACTGGCCAATGATTATATTCGCTGTTCTGATCATTATCGTTTTTATCGGACGCCCTGCTCTGGAAAATAATCTTTCCAACAGGCTGGTAACATATGTCTACAATCAGGATTACAAATCATATGAAAAACTCCGCAATTCCAAATTGACCTCTTTCCTTATTCGTCAGTATAATCTGCGCTTTCTCGATCTTTCTGCAGCTATGTCAAAGGGAAACGATCAGGAGATCCGGAAATGTGTAGAGAATCTGGACAGAATGATCCTTACTCCCAGACAGGCAGAAGCGATTTATGGACGCTGTTTCAGTTATTATCTGGCGCTTGACAATTTCACTGAAGCAAAAAAATACTATCAGAAGGTGAAAGATAATAAAGGAATCAAGGACACTTTTGAATTAGACCGGTTTTACGATATCTACATTGAGAACGGATATAAATATCTGAATAAAACTTTAGAGGAATACGATAGTGTCAGCGAAGAAATCCGCCCGAATTATGATGCGATGCTGGCGAAGATGTATGCCAATAAGGGGGATAAGACAAACGCTGAGTATTACCGTAAGAAAACGGATGAAAATATGAAAAAGCTGCAGATGTCTTTAAAAGATCAGACAGGATTATAAATGCAGGAAAGGAGTACTTATGCTGAAAGCACTATGGACCGGCGAATACAACGCCGAATGGGACAGCTTTTTCTCGAAAGTATTCGAATTAACTAAAGAAGGACGTGCTACCGGAGAAAACTCTTATGGCGGAAGAATGACAGAAGACCGGCTGATCGATGTCCTCAAAGACAAGGATATCTTCATCATCGGCTATGATCCGATCACGAGGAAGGTACTGGAAAACTGCCCGGATCTGAAGCTGATTCTTTCGGTGAGAGATGGTCCGGAAGATAATATCGACATTGAAGCGTGTACAGAATTCGGAGTGCCGATCATCTCAGCCGGAGGAAGATGTGTACACAGCGTCGCCGAAACCAATCTTGCGATCATGCTGAATATGGCGACCAGAATGATTACATTAAGCAACCGCATGAGAGCGGAAGGGTGGAATGCTTCGAATATGTGGCAGGATGTCTACGCCAAAACAGAGCTTTTCCGCAAGACACTGACTATTATCGGTTTGGGGAGAAACGGAAAGGAACTGGCCAGAGTAGCTAATGGCATCGGCATGAAGGTTGTCGCTTACGATCCGTATGTTTCGCGGGCAATTGCGAGAAGCCTTAACGTCACGCTTATGCCGTATCATGAAGCGATCGCCGAAGGAGACTACGTCACGTTATTGGCCAGAGTCACTCCGGAAACGACCGGCATGTTCGGAAAAGAAGAGATCGAATGCATGAAACCGACGGCCTATCTGATCAATACCGGAAGACCGAAACTGGCAGATTACGATGCGATACTGGATGCATTGAAGAGTGATCGCATTGCCGGAGCAGCACTGGATGTCTATTATGAAGAACCGCTTCCGAAGACTTCGCCGATCTATGACATTCCGCCGGAGAAACTGATCCTGACACCGCATATCGCCGGTATTTCGGTAGAAAGATGTCCGCATCAGTATGAGAATACCTTTGCGGGATATGAACTGTTTAGAGAAGGAAATAAAGATATTCCGAATTTGTATAATCCGAAAGTGTTTGATAGTCCGGAATTTAAGAATAGAGGAGAGAAACTCTTCGGAAAATAACAGAAATATTAAAAATAAAGGAGGAGCACATGAGTTATTTCGGTGAAGATACTTTTAAGCTCGGTTTTGGTCTGATGAGACTGCCGAAACTGGAGAATGGTTCAATCGATATCGAACAGGTCAAAGACATGGTCGATCTTTTTCTGGAAGCAGGAGGGACCTATTTCGATACGGCTTATGTATACGATCAGGGAAGATCGGAAGAAGCTATGAGGAAGGCTCTGGTAGAACGCTATCCGAGAGAACGTTATACAGTAGCTACGAAACTGATGGCGAAGGCTGCCAACAATGAAGAAGAAGCGAAACAGGAGTTCTATACTTCTTTAGCGAGAACAGGAGCAGGATATATCGATTATTATCTTCTGCATGCGATCCAGGAAAACAATTATAAACTTTATGACGAATACCATCTTTGGGACTTTTTAAAGGAACTGAAAGATAAGGGTCTAGTGAAACACTATGGATTTTCTTTCCATGCATCACCGGAACTGCTGGACGAACTGCTTACCAAGCATCCGGATGTAGAGTTTGTACAGCTGCAGATCAATTATGCGGATGTGGATAATCCGAATGTACAGTCCAAGGCAGTATATGATGTCGCACGGAAACACGGGAAGTCTGTGACAGTCATGGAACCGGTCAAAGGCGGCGGTCTGGCAAATCCGAATCCTTCCGTACAGAAGATCCTTAAGGAAGCTGATCCGGACGCATCCTTTGCCTCCTGGGCGATCCGCTATGTTGCCTCTATGGACGGCATCATCACGGTATTGTCCGGTATGAGTACATTGGATCAGATGAAGGACAATGTCTCTTATATGAAGGATTTCAAACCTCTCAGCAGCGAGGAACAGGAAGTTATCCGGAGAGCGCAGGCCGCATTAAAAGAGGGAGATGAGATCCCGTGCACCGCATGTCATTACTGCACGAAGGGCTGTCCGATGCAGATTGCTATCCCGGAGATCTTCGCAGCCTATAATGAGTTCCAGAGATATCATAATCCGATCCATCTCGACAGGAATTATAAAGAAGCAGTGAAAAACGGAGGGATGGCATCTGAATGTCTTCAGTGCGGACAGTGTGAAGGGATCTGTCCTCAGTCTTTACCGATCATTGAACTGCTGAAGAAATGTGCAGATCTGGCTGAAAAATAAAAAAAGTCCGTTCAGGAAATAAGCACAGGAGGAGAAAGAATGCTGGATTTTGTGTTTGAAGCGCCTACCCGTTTTGTGTTTGGAAAAGGTGTAGAGAATCAGGTGGGAAAGCAGCTGAAAGAGTATGGTGTAAAGAAAGTGCTGCTGCATTATGGAGGAAAATCGGCTCTGAAAAGCGGATTGATCGACCGGGTACGCACATCCCTGAACGAAGCCGGTGTTGGTTTCACGGAACTTCCGGGTGTCGTAGCGAATCCGCGGCTTTCCATGGTATATACAGGGATCGAGATCGTGAAAAAGGAAGGGCTGGACGGTATCCTGGCAGTAGGCGGAGGATCGGTCATCGATTCTTCTAAAGCCATCGGTATGGGCGCAGTCTATGACGGAGATGTCTGGGACTTCTATACCGGAAAGGCGATCCCGGTAAAGACACTTCCGGTTTTTACCGTGCTGACATTACCGGCTGCAGGAAGCGAAGGATCTCTGAGTTCTGTCATCACCAAAGAAGACGAGCAGCTGAAGAGAGCCTGCGATCAGAATGTCTCCAGACCGAAGATCTCCTTCATGGATCCGGAACTGACATATACGCTTCCTCCGTTTCAGACGGCCTGCGGTATCACGGATATGATGGCGCATGTCATGGAGAGATACTTTAGCAATACTCCGGATACCTGCATTGAGGATCGTCTGGCAGAAGGGATCATGAAGACTCTTGTGGAGATCGGACCAAAAGTGCTGGAAGATCCGCTGAACTACAACTATCGTGCCGAGATCATGTGGGCAGGAATGCTGGCACACAACAATATCGTCGGAAACGGCAGAGAACAGGACTGGGCAAGCCATCTCATCGAACACGAGCTCAGCGGTATCTACGATATCGCACACGGTGCCGGTCTGGCCGTCATCTTCCCGGCCTGGGCAAAATACGTCTATAAACACGATGTAAAACGCTTTGCGATGTATGCGCGGAACGTCTTTAATGTCGAAGAAGAAGACGATGAAAAAGCAGCAGTGAAGGGTATCGAAGCGATGGAGAATTTCTTTGCTTCTCTTGGACTCAAAACGAGACTTCGTGATCTCGGGATCGATGATTCTCACTTTGAAGAAATGGCAAGAAAAACTCCGGTCAATCCGCATGGCTATACCGGCAACTTCGTACGTCTTTCTCCGGAAGATATCGTCAATATCTATAAGCTGGCACTTTAAAAAGAAATAATAAAAAATCAGAACGAAACGAAAGATCGGTAATTTAATTTAACGTGTGGTTTTAGAGGCGTGCAGCCTTTAAACGAACGTGTGAAACAAGGAGAAAAAGGAGTGGATCCCTTTTGGGAATTCACTCCTTTTTATATGGACCTCTTTTCGGCATCTTCCGTTTGACCTGCTTCTCGATCCTTTCTTCCGACGGTTTCTCAAACGGATTCTCGGAATACATGATCCTGTTGCGGAAGCGTCTGAAGTTGGAGTAGCCGTTGGCGATATCCTTTATCTTCTTGATATATTTATTCTTATTCTCGATCTTCTTTTAATTACTATTTCTGGTCCCTCAGTCTTGATGAAGAGTTGTTAGAACACTCTTCTTGGGGAAATGAATCAAGATCGGAATCGAAAACTGTACATTCAAGAAATAGTTTATTCCTATAGATGGATAGAATAATAATATTTTATTTATCGTAACGTGTTTTCTAGAATGAAGGTGTAGATACTCCTCTCCTTTTGGAGTCTCAATTATCCAAAAGACGTCAAATCATTTATTTAGATCATAAACGGAATGGATGAAACCAGGAGTGGTTTTAACTTACTTAAAAAGGAGGAGGTAAGTACGATATGTTTGATGTTTCATCTTGGCTGAAGCCTGAGTATTGGGCGCTGATCCTGTTTGCACTGATCATTTTCATCTTTGTGAACAAGAAGATCCCGAATGCTTTTGGCGGACTTCTGCTCCCGTTCTTCGCGGCTGCGACCGGTCTGTCTACAGTTGCCAACACGATGACGTATTATGCAAGTACGACTCTGTGGCTGGTCTTCTGTATGCAGATGTTCGGTGCTGCGTTCTTTGAATGCGGTCTGGCTGACATCGTCGGTGATTTCCTGTTTAAAGTCATCGCAAAGACCAGCTTCAAAGACAAGGCTGCCTTCGCTGTTATTGCGATCATGGTAGTCGCCGGTGTTGCTTCCATGTTCTTACAGAATCTGGGCATCACAGCTGCATTCATCCCTGTCATGCTGGCGCTCGCTGTCAAGACAGGAATCAGCAGAACAAAACTTCTGATGGTCCTGCCGATCGCAACTGCTCTGGGTGGTGCTGCTACTCTGACCGGTACCCCTATGCACGCTGTTATCAACGGCAATATGGAAGAATTCGCTCTTCAGGGATTCTCCATGTTCGAGTATGCAAAGACGGCTGTTCCGGTATGGATCATCGTCACAGCTCTCTATGCTCTGTTCCACAACAAACTGTTCCCGAGCCGTTATGTTGAAGACCCTGCTCTGGAAGGCGGAGAGAATTCCGGCGTCGTGATCAAGGGTACGCCTCGCGAGAGATGGGTCGTTGGTATCTGCTATGTACTCTTCATTTTAGCGATCATGTTCAAGAGCCAGGTAGGTATGACTGAATGTGCTTCCGGTATGTTCCTGTGTGCTATGATGTGGCTCTTCAAAGGCATCACTATGCCGAAGCTCCTTGCTGCGATCAAACCGATGTTCTTATTGCAGTCGGCTTGTATCTTAGGTCTTGTCAGTATCCTTGTTTCCTCTAAGGCTGCAAACCTGCTCATTGCTCCGGTTCTGGCATTACTGGGAAACAATCCGGCTCCGGCGCTTGTTGTAGCAGTATTCTTCATCATCGCAGGCGTTCTGACGCAGTTCCTTACCAACAACTATGTTGCTCTGCTGCTGTTCCCGCTGGCGGTTCCATACTGCATTGAGATTGGACTCGATCCGCGTGGTGTTGTCATGGCTATCTTAATGGGCTGCAACAACTGCTGTATGACACCAATGGCTACGCCTGCAAACCTGATTGTTATGGATGATGGACATATTGAATTCGGTGACTACATGAAGCCGGGTCTTGTTATGTTCCTGGTCGGTGCTGTGATCAATATCGTTCTGATCCCGATCATTTACTTCTAACGATCAAGGAGAACATAAATGAGAGGACGTATTGAAGTAGGCTTATCAGAGCATTACAAGCAGATGAAATTGCCTGGTCTCATTTCAACTTATAATAACCTGTTCAACGAAATGATGTACTGCAACAAAGCTCATACAGTGATGCTCAAAGACTGCAATATTCTCGATGAAGAGACAGTTAAAAAAATATTAGGCGCGATCGATGAAGTGCACGATGAGTTCAAAGCTGAAGATCTCTCATTAGATAACGGAGATGATCTCTATCTCAACGTCGAACATCAGATGATCTCCCGAATCGGTTCTACCGCCGGCAAGATGCATACCGGAAGAAGCCGCAATGACCTGTATTCAACGCTCTCAAGAATGGTAGCGCGCAGAGAACTGGTCAAAGTAATGCGTTCTGTGATAGAAATGCAGAAAGTACTTCTAGACATGGCAAAGAATAATGTTGACACTGTCATGACCGGATACACGCATATGCAGCCGGCTCAGCCGACAACTCTCGCTCATTACCTGACATCTTATCTGAACGCTCTGCAGAGAGACTTTGTCCGTCTCCAGCATGCCTATACCACTTCTAATAAAAACCCATTAGGAGGTGCTGCATTTGCCGGAACAGGGTTCCCGATCGACAGAATTGAGACAACGAAATATCTGGGATTCGACGGTGTTGTAGAAAACACGTGGGACGGAGTCACATCGAGAGATTTCTATCTGGAAGCAGACTCCGCTTATGCGATCCTGCAGAACACTTTGAGCCGGGTTGCTCAGGACATCTTCATCTGGTGTACTGATGAATTCGGAGTCTGGGAACTTGGTGGACAGGTTTCCGGTCAGTCAAGTATCATGCCGCAGAAGAAGAACCCGAGCTCTCTTGAAGAAGTGAAAACCGGCTGTTCCGGAGCGTTCTCTTCACTTACGGCATCGACTCTGTGTCTGAAGAATTCTCCGTTCTCTTTCATCGTAGATACTTTCCGTATGGATGGTGATTTCCTGTCTGCGACGCAGTCTACACTGTCGGTTTTGGAAACGATGAAGGAAACGCTGAAGTATTCGGCAGTACACAAAGAAAGAGCTCTTTCTATGGCAGAGAAGAATTTCTGCACGGTAACAGGGCTGGCAGATGATCTGGTAAGAAAATACAATATCGCTTTCCGTGATGCACACCATATTACAGGCGGAATGGTGGCTGATGCCAAGAAAGCAGGTTTGGATGTCAACGGCATGGATTCGGTTTCGTTGAAGAAATGGTCTACGAAGATCCTCGGATACGAGCTGGATATGACAGACGAAGAAGTACATAATTCTCTGGCAGTTCTGAGCAATGTCGATTCGAAGAAGTGCATCGGCGGTCCGAACCGTGACAGAGTCTGCGAAATGATCGAGCATCTCGAAAAAGAACTCAGTGAAGAGATCGAATACACGAACGCTGTAGAAGCGAAAGTAGAGAACGCCTATGACGATCTCGACAGACGTGTAGCAGAGATCTTGAATTCATAATTTGAAGAAAGGAGAAACGATGGGTCGTTTTGATAAAGCTGTAAAGCCGAATTTCGGCAGTAAAGATATGGCGGCAGTATGGTCTGCCGACAATATGATTCAGAAACTTTTGGATGTTGAAGTCGCTTTGGCAAAAGTGGAGGGCCGTTTAGGCATCATTCCGAAAGAAGCGATGGAGGAGATCGAACGGAAGGGAAAATTCGAATATCTGGATCCTGAACTCTATGAAAAGACATTAGCGGTTGCAGGACATTCTCTCGTTACTCTGATCCGCTGCTTCCAGGCAGTCTGCGACAACGATGCCGGTCAGTATATCCACTGGGGCGCAACTTCTCAGGACATCATGGATACCGGCCAGACATTGCAGATTCGTGAAGGCCTCGATGTTGTAGAGACGAAGGTCAAAAAACTCCGCGGCATTCTCGCCGAACTGGCTGAAAAATACCGCGATACGGTCATGATGGGAAGGACTCACGGTCAGCACGCTGTACCGATCACATTAGGTTTCAAATTTGCGATGTGGGTCGATGAACTTGATCGTTGTCTCGAGAGGATCGAACAGGCACGTCCGCGTATCGAAACAGCCGAATTCTTTGGCGCGGTCGGTACACTGTCTGCCCTGAAACCGGAAGAAGCATTAGCGGTATCCGGCGGTTTAGCACAGGAACTCGGATTGACCAGGGCAAAGATCGCCTGGTTCGTTACCCGTGACCGTGTTACGGAATATGCGGTGCAGTTAGGTTTTGTCTGCGGTGCTTTAAGAAGGATCGCAGCTGAGATCTTTACGCTTATGAGAACGGATATCGACGAAGTATGCGAAGGCTATACTCCGGGTAAAGTAGGAAGTTCTACGATGCCTCAGAAGAGGAATCCTTCAGCAACACAGAGAATTGCGGCGTTTGCCCGTATCGGAAGCCTGATGGTCAATGAAGCCTTTGATCAGATGGAAAACGAGCAGGAAAGAGACCTGCGCCGTACAATCGCCGAAGCTCAGTATCTGCCGCGTATCTCCTGTGCAACAGATGCTGCGCTGGATGGCGCGATCCGCGTGTGCTCGAACCTTGAGGTCAAGGATTACAATATGGCTCGCAACATCGAACTTCAGCACGGTCTTGCCTTCTCTGAAGCGATCATGAAAGAACTGGCTCCTCATATCGGACGTCATAGCGCTCATGAAAAGGTATATAACCTTGCGATGGAAGCTTTGGATACCCGTGGTTCATTTAAAGAGCTTCTCCTGAAAGATGAAGTCGTTTCGCAGTACATCACACCGGAACGTCTGGCATACATCATGGACGCAAAGAATTATATCGGTCTTGCGCCTGAATTTGTCGACATCGTTTTAGGAAAGAGAGAATACTGATCAGTCTGATAGGGAGAGCCGAAAGACAACTCTATACCCCGTTTTCGAGGCTCTCCCTTCTTAATTCGCAGAACCGGGCCTCATCATGCCTGAGGTCCGGACCTTTCTATGCAGAGGAGGTCCTCTGAAGATGAAGGTTAGAAAGGATGTATATGAACTATCGGCTGGAAAAAGATTCAATGGGGACTGTAAAAGTCCCTGAGGATAAGTTCTGGGGAGCTCAAACACAGCGCAGTTACGACAATTTCAAGATCGGAACAGAAATAATGCCTGCCGAGATCATAAAAGCTTTGGCTTTTATAAAAAAAGCTGCAGCAAAAGTCAATGCGGCAGAGGGAAAGATCGACGGTGATGTGGCTTCTGCGATCTGTAATGCTGCTGAAAAGATCGTTTCAGGTGAATACGATGATCAGTTTCCTCTTTCTGTCTGGCAGACCGGAAGCGGGACTCAGACAAACATGAACGTCAATGAAGTGATCGCATATCTGGCAGAGAAAGAGATCGGGAAAAAGGTGCATCCGAACGATCACGTAAACAGCTCTCAAAGCACGAACGACGTCTTTCCGAGCGCGATCCATGTGGCTGCTGTGATCGAAACCGAAAGGAAACTGCTTCCGGAAATCGATAGTCTGAGGAAGACGTTCCGGAGATTATCTAAAGAGTACAAGAACATTATAAAGATCGGCAGAACTCATCTGCAGGATGCTGTACCGCTGTCTCTGGGGCAGGAGATCAGCGCTTGGGAAAGAATGATGGAAGCGGACCATAAAATGATCCGCAATTCCCTCGATCTTCTCAGGCCGTTAGCCATAGGAGGTACAGCGGTCGGCACCGGTCTAAACGCTCCAAAGGGCTTTGGTGATAAGTGTGCGAAAGTACTGACCGAAGATACAGGAGTACGTTTTACATCAGAGAAAAATAAGTTCTATGCTTTATCCTCACGTTCGTCGCTGGCCGGTTTCCACGGAACGCTTACTGCATTAGCGAGCGATCTGCTGAAGATCGCAAACGACGTGCGTCTGCTTGCGAGCGGGCCTCGCTGCGGAATAGGGGAACTGAAGATCCCTGAGAATGAGCCGGGAAGCTCCATTATGCCGGGCAAAGTCAATCCTACACAATGCGAGGCGGTGACGATGGTAGCAGTCAGGGTAATGGGAAATGACACGACAATAGGCGTTGCATCCAGCCAGGGCAATTTTGAACTGAATGTCTACCTTCCTGTGCTGGCGTATACCGTACTGCAGTCGATCCGATTACTGACGGATGTAATTGCATCTTTCAGAGCGCACTGTATCGCCGGTCTGGTTCCAAATCAGAAGGTCATCGAAAACCATCTGAATGATTCTCTGATGCTGGTAACGGCTTTGAGCCCTTACATCGGTTATGACAAAGCTGCGAAAGTCGCAAAAACTGCTTACGAGAAAGAGATTACTCTCAGGGAAGCCTGTCTGGATCTAGGCTATTTGACCGGAGAAGAGTTTGATTCTTATATCGACGCGAAGAAAATGATCTGAAAGGCTGAACATGAAGAAGCAGAAGAATGAAACCATCTTTTGGGAAGGCCGTCCGGAAACTGGGCATTGGTTTTCGCAATCAGATTATATTTTGATCCCTTTGAGCCTCCTGTGGACATATGTTGCTTTGTACTGGGTATTCCGAATGACAAGAGATACTACAGTTGCCTACAATTTCCTCTTTGGCTCCCTATTTATCGTGTCCGGACTGTATTTGGTCATAGGACGTTTTGTGATGAAAGAAAACAGTAAAAAACAGACGCTATACCGCATTTCTTCCAAAGGGATCACATTTATTCAGAAAGAAGGAGAAACGAAGAATATCATTCCATTTCAGGAGATCGACACAGTTGAATGGAAACCCGGAAAAAACGGGGTCGGAACGATCTGGTTTATTCGGCATGGCAAGAAACCAAACAGCCTCGTCCGAATGATCTCAAATGCCGGTTTGGATTTTCTGATCGGAGAAGAAAAAGAATATGGTTTTTTTGACATCAGAGAAGCGGAAACGGTTGCTGAACTGATCAGGCATCACTTGCATAAATAGACTGAAGGAGGCACTCATGACACTCGCTCAAATGAAATATTTCTGCGAAGTATATAAGACCGGAAACATGACACAGGCGTCCGAAGCACTTCATATCTCTCAGCCTTCGATCTCTGCTTCGATCCGTGAACTGGAAAACGAATTCGGAATAAAGCTGTTCTACAGACGGAAGAACAGATTGATCCCTACGAAAGAAGGAGAGATCTTTTACAACAAGATCAACGGGCTCCTCGAAGATATCATTCATGTGACAAATCAAATGAAGGTTATCGGAAACAGTACCGAGAAAATAAAGATCGGTGTATCTCCTATGCTGAGCATGATCATCTTTTCTCCTTTATACAACAAGATCCGGCGGGAACATCCTGATTTAGATATCGAGATGTATGAGTATGGTTCTCTGGACACGGAAGATCTCATTACCAAAGAACAGCTTGATCTCGGGATCGTCATTCTTAATGAGACTGCAGAAAACCGTTTCCATATCATGCCGCTGAAAACACTTCAGCTCGTCTATGGAGTGGATAGATCACATCCGCTGGCCGGTCGTGAAAAGGTCTCTTTACAGGATCTGAAAGACGAGAAGATCGTCGTGATGCGTTCCACATCTTATTCACTTGGCAAACTGGTTTTGGATGCATTTGATAAAGAGGGGGTCGTTCCGAACGTTCAGCTTCATTCGAGCCAGCTGCTCCTCATAGAACAGAATATCCGGGAAGGGAATGCGGGTGCCTTTCTTCTGGAGGACATTCTGCCGATGATGCAGGAAACGGTGGGTATCCCAATCGATCCGCCGATCTGGGTAAAAACAGGCGTGATCTGGAAGAAGGGGACCTATCTTAATTCTTCAGTCTCTAATGTTCTGGAATTTATCGGTAATAATATTTCACTGCTTTAATGGAGGATATATCAAAAATGAATTATTCAGAGGAATCATTAAAAAAACATTATGAATGGGGTGGAAAGATCGAGGTACGTTCGAAAGTTCCTGTATCCACAAAGGACGATCTTTCTCTTGCGTATACACCGGGTGTAGCTCAGCCATGTCTGGAGATACAGAAGGATCCTGCATTATCATACAAATTGACAGGCAGGCATAATCTCTGCGCGGTCATTACCGACGGTACGGCAGTGCTTGGCTTGGGCGATATCGGTCCGGAAGCAGGGATGCCGGTCATGGAAGGAAAGTGTGTCTTATTCAAATCGTTCGGAAATGTCGACGCCGTTCCTTTATGTCTCAAAACAAAAGATGTTGATGAATTTGTCAATGCAGTTTATCTGATCTCAGGCTCATTCGGTGGGATCAATCTGGAAGATATATCAGCGCCAAGATGTTTTGAGATCGAACGTAAACTGAAAGAAAAATGCGATATTCCGATCTTTCACGATGACCAGCACGGAACTGCAGTTATTACGCTGGCGGGCCTTATCAATGCACTGAAGGTAGTTGGAAAGAAAAAAGAAGAGGTCAAGATCGTTACTTCCGGAGCCGGTGCAGCAGCTATTGCGATCGTAAAGCTGCTGCTGAATTACGGTTTTAAGAATGTTGTGATGTGTGACCGGAAAGGAGCAATCTACGAAGGAAGAGATGGTCTGAACTGGATCAAGGAAGAGATGGCTAAAGTAACGAATCTCGAGAAAAAACCAGGCAGTTTAGCAGATCATTTAGTTGGAGCAGATGTATTCATCGGTGTCTCTGCGCCGAATACCGTCAGTATCGATATGGTCAGATCGATGAATAAAGATGCGATCATCTTCGCCTGTGCGAATCCGACACCGGAGATCTTCCCGGAAGACGCAAAAGAAGGCGGTGCAAAAGTAATTGCAAGCGGCAGATCAGACTATCCAAATCAGATCAACAATGTTCTGGCGTTCCCGGGAATATTCAGAGGTGCATTTGATGTTCAGGCATCGGATATCAACGAAGAAATGAAGATGGCGGCTGCCAAGGCCTTAGCTTCCCTGGTTTCCGATGAAGAACTCAGCGCTGATTTTATTATTCCGAAAGCCTTCGACCCGAGAGTGGCAAAGGCCGTCAGCGAAGCAGTTGCAGAAGCAGCGGTACGCTCCGGAGTCGCAAGGAAAGAAAAAGAATAAACAGGTTTCTGGAATCCCCTTTGATTGTTCACAGATAACTTGTTGTTCCTCCACAGAAAGACAGATTCCGTTATTACGGCAGACGGGATCTGTTTTTCTTTGCTTGTTTGAGGACTGAAGTATGCTTTTCGTTGCGATTGGCTCTTTCTTTATCAAAAACTGACTTTAATAAAGGCACTTAAAAAAGATCCCTGATATAATCCTTGTACAGGTAACAGGACTGATTCTGTCTATAATGCAGACATCATCGGCATATGCCGCATGTCTGAATACTCTGACGTGGATAAGTCCTCTTATCCATGTGCGTCTCAACAGAAAGGCTCGCCATAACGGTGAGCCTTTCTGCATATATATCCTGTATTTATATCTTTTCTACACAGAAGGAATCAGACTTTGCGAATTCCCAGGTCCCTTCTGTATCGCTGATGATGTCATTGCTGATGAGGCCGCTGTCTGCGTTCTCCAGGCGGAGTTTTGAGATATCCGGAGGTGTTACTGTCTTCTCTTCGGAATGGCTTGCCTGAGGCACGTAATCGTACGACAGACGGTAAGCCCGGAAGATCATATTGTTTCCTAAAGAATCGAAGTATGGAGAAGTGTATTCCCATACGACTT
>JAZPYW010000027.1:0-16362 GCA_045544415.1 Erysipelotrichaceae bacterium | reverse complement strand
ATGCGACAGTACATTGCTCTGTTCAATCATAGTAAAATATAAAAGTCCTCCTTCCTTTCCTTCATGCAACTGGCAGGCTGCAACTGAAGTGTATCGGAAGGAGGACTTTTAATAAATACTCTGCTCAACGCTGAAGCTCTTTTGAACTCCCCGGACGATCCGGGGTTTTCGGTAGGACAAAAAAGTGATCCCGAAGGATCACTTTTATGTGATGGATCTGCTTGGATCATTTGAAGACTATGATATCCGCCGCAGAACTCAGGCCGAAAATATAAGCAGCCAGATCGGCCGGTACAGCATTTTCTCCACCGAGCACGTAGCCGGAACGGATGCCTTCCTCTGCGAGAAAACGTCTGATCACATCCCTTCTCTTCTGGTTGACAAGGAGTACCGGGCTGTTCAGGACCATCCCCAGAGGTCCTCCGGAGAGTCCGTCCGCGAATTCTTCTCCGGTCGCCAGGATCGCTGTGTCGGCAAACAACGAATATTTTTTAGCGACCAGCACAGAGGTCTCATAACGGTTCTTTCCGGCAATGCGCTCCTGTACGACTCCGTATTTCTTCAGTTCGCTCTCGACCGCTGTCGATACGGCACTCGGTCCTCCGACGATATGGAATCTCAGTTTTCCATGGAAGGTCTTCAGATAGTTTATCTGTTCTGCACGCAGGGTATCCCCTCTTACCAGGAGGATCGGCATGCGGGTCGAAGAAGCGCTCAGGGCATCGGCATATTCATCCGCTTTACAGACGAGAATGTCTCCGGCGAGGAACTGTCCTGCTTTCAGGATCTCTATATTTGTCTGGAAACGGTTATTTCCGGCTACTCTGCGGAGATTGTAGTCCGGAGCGAGATCGCTGAAGACGGATGAAGGTATCGCCTTTTCTCCTCCGAGGATGAAGATCGTAGAGTATTTGTTGACGTTGTTCCGGATGAAGTTTTTGATGAGCGGTACGTCTGCAGTTCTTCGATTCAGCAGGATCGGGATATTGTTCTCGGCAGCGGATAGGTAGGCACCGGTCAGGGCATCCGCAAAATCCTCTCCTGTTGCGATGATCGCACCATGCAGCTTATCTCCTTTTTCCTGTGTGATGAATCTTGCGGTCTCTATCGAGGTCTTCGTCCGGTTGGTTCCGGAGATGCGGGTGACTTCCCCTTTTAGATCGAAGTCGAAATAGGCGATGCAGAATGTGTTGCTCGGGAAGTCGAGGTTCATCTTCTTACCATTTAGATACACTTCCAGATTCGGTGAGAAGCGAACGTTGTTCATGATGGACATATCGACCATGAAACGGTTGAGTCCGGCTTTGTATTGTTCTCCCTCGCTGTAAGAGAAGAAGCTATCTCCTCTCTTATGCATGTAGTTGAAATTGTAGACCATCACATCGGAACTGCTGACGGACGATGGAGTTATCAGCATGGAGTAAGACGGTGTGTAGCATTCCTTTCCAACGACCGGTTCTTCAAAGTCAGCGGAATTGAAATTGATGCGTTCGACCAATGTGAAGTTGCCGGCAGAAAAATAGAGGTTTTTCGTATCTTCACCGTAGCTGTTTTTCGCTTTTACCGTGATCGATGTGCTCATGGAAGAGGTGACCTTCCCGCTCAGAACTCCGTCTTTGGAGAGGCTGAGTCCGGAAGGAAGACTTCCGACGACAGACCATTCGATCTTTCCGTCCCCCTGAGCAGCCAGCTGATAAGAGTAATTCTGGTTGATCACCGCTTCCGGAATGGAATTTGTCGTGATGACCGGAGGAGCGTTGTTCGGTTTGACGATATTGATCTGTTTCTTTAAATTGATGTTGTTGTTATAGATTTCTGCCGAGACCTTCTCACCATCGAGATATACTTCCGCATTCGGCGAGAAGATGTATTCGCCCTCGTTCAGGTAGACAGTGACCGTATAGTTGATCAGCCCTGCCGGGAGCTTTTCGAGATTGTAGCCGTACATTGTGGTCGTGTCCGTGCAGAAGGCATAGGCTCCGTATTCTGACGGATCGACAGCCGGTTCCATCGTAGCCTTGACGGAACTGGTCGGATCGATCACTGCTCCGTATTCCGGTTTCACCAGAGATTCGATATTCACTCTGTTGATGTATTTGATGTCATCGTTGTATTCGATGATGATCTGTTTGTTGTCCGCTTGAATGGCAGAGGCACCATATGCATTGGTCAAAGAATAATCCCATTGACCTTTGGTGAGCCTGTTTCGCGGGGAAATGTGGAAGAACTCGGAAACGACATACTGCTGAACGTCCGGAGCAATCGATTCTGTCACGAGGAAATTGACGCTTCCTCCTTCATCCAGGCTGATGATGCTGGCTGATTCGGTCTCCGGACCTAAATGGTGGATATCTACCGCATAACTTCTTTTTGATTCAAAACGCGCTGTGGTGATCCCTTCGATATTCAGGTGTGCGTCCGTATTGCTGTTAACCTTGACGCAGGCCTTGCCGGAGAAGATCGACATATCGCTGTCCCGGACCTGCATACCGGCATTGTTCAGATAGAAGGCATTCTCCGAGGCATTTACAAAGACATCTGATGCATTCAGGATCTGAATATCATCATTCCCTTCACTATCGAACATATTGATATAAAAACCGTATTTGACACCGAAGATCTCAATGACCGAATTATCGATGTAGATGCCGTACTGAGCGTTGTTGTTTTCCCTGTAATAGATACCGGTAAGATCGGCATAGTTTCCGGTCGTACCGTTGATCACGAGGTCATAGTTGCGGAAGAACATTTCACCATAATCGAGAGCACCGAGCTGAATGGAATTGTTTATCAGATTGCTGCTGCCCAGATAACTGATGGTCAGTTTGTTGTGATCGGCCGGATCTGAGCCGATGAATTGCGCATAACCGTTTCTTACATAGATCGCATTCCCCCAGTGATCGGAGCCATATATATCGATATTCAGATTGGCTCGTTCATAGAGTGAACTTCCGGTCAGGATCCCGTTATAGTTTGCACCGGTCCTGATGACGATGGTGATCTGACCGCCTTCATCGAGGAACAGACCTCCAACAGAAGCGATACCGATTACATTACCGGAAGAAGGAACGCCGTTACAATCCATATTGATCGTGAGGCTTGCTCCTTCCTGTCCGTAAACAGAAAGTTCACCCGCATCTGAATAGATACCGTATGCGGTATTGTCCTGCTGAACGGAACCGACTTTGATCGTATTGCTTCCTACGAAAGAGATTGAAACATTTCTGTCTCCGGCATTGGCGATCTTGATGCCGCCACCGTTATAACCATTCAGCGTCAGATGATTGTATTCATCGCTGTAATACCAGCCGGTACCTGATTTGTTTCCGCTGCCGGCTGTGATTTCGATCCCGTATGCTTCCGCCTGGACCGGTCTGGCAGGGACCATAAAACCAATGATCATAAACAGGCTCAATAGAATACAGAAAAACGATGCATATTTCTTGCGTATCATATTAGATCCTCCATTACTTCATCTTTATAGTAGCATTAATAAATATTTAAAAAATCTCCCTCATTTTAGGGAGATCTTGTTTGATCTGATCCGGTTATTCCGCTGTCAGAACAGGGCAGTTTCTTTGTTTTGATTCACTTTATCAATGATCAGCTCACGGTCATCCACTCTCAACTCTTCCTGATGAAAGAGATATTTCAGCATCTCTTTCTGATCGAAGATGACCGGTGTACGGTCGTGGATCTTTTTCATTTCCCCTTCTGCTTCACCGGTGACGATCAGGAACTCGTTATTCTGATCATAGATACCGGCAAGATAGATATACGGATCCTGCTTGCAAATATAGTGTTTTTCTTTATCTTTCCATTCATAGAAACCGTTCGCTATGATGATGCAGCGGTTCTTTTTGAGTTCTTTAAAGAATGTCTTTTCTTCGATGGATTCCATTCTTGCATTGATTAGAAAAGACTTGCCGGGAATGCCCCATTTCTTGACATCCAGTTCGATCTTCCTTTCCCCTTTGGCGATGAAGACCAGACATTTATTTCCCGGGTAAATTTCACCTTCCTGAAAATCCTTCAGATCGAGCTTTTCGATGCGTTCTTTCAGCTGTTTTGTGATCTTATCCGTCCCTTTGAGACTGAATTCATAACGTCCACACATGATTAAACGATCTTGGATCTCCACTTTCCGTCTTTTTCGAAGTAGATGATCTCGCTGAGGTCATCACTGGTCATAACTTTATAGATACGCTTGAGATCAAGGGATAATTTATAGTTTTTCAGCTCATCTTTATGGATCCAGAAGACTTCTCCCTCTTTGGAAGAATGGAGCTTTCCGGAGAATTGATCACATTTGTAGTACAGCATGATATATCGGTCTTCTTCTTTGGTCTTGAATTCTTCAATGCCGCAGAGGACCGGCTTTTTCAGCGTCAGTCCGGTCTCTTCCTTCACTTCGCGGATGACCGCATCATGAAAGGATTCCCCTTTTTCCACATGTCCTCCGGGGAATGTCAGACCCGGCCAGTCCTTCTTTTTGCGGTCCTGGACCAGGATCCTGTCGCCGTCGTAGACGAGGCAGATATTTGTGATGATCACGTTCTCGGTTTTTCCACTCATACTCAATATTATTATAAGAAAATTATCAAGATTTTATCATATTTTATTATGTGGAAAACTTTTGTGGATTTCACAGGTCTATCACACAAAAATATCTTGTTATCTATATATAACAAATCGGCTTATAAGATTTCCACTATGGTTTTCCCTTTCCACAATCAGGTTTTTTCCACACTATGTGATTTTGTGGAAAAGTTTCATAAACCCTTTAAAATAAAGGGTTTTGAAGTGTGTCTTTGTGGAATCCGGTGTGTATTTCGTCATTTTTTCCACATTTGTCCACTGTGGAAATAATTGTGGATTATTTTTCCACAGGTTTTCCACTACTTTTAAAATGTGGAAAAGTGTGGAAAACTCACAAAAGTGCCGATATTAAAAGGGATTTGAATGATATGAAAAGTGGAATGTGGAAAACTCCTCCAAATTTCGTAAAAATATGTGGAAAACTTATGCTAATATATGATTACAATTTATTTAAAGCAGTACGTATATGACAAGCAAGGATTTTTATTTAAAGCACATTTGGAGCGAGACCTTGAAGTTGATATCACAGGCCGAAGAGATCGATCCGAATTCTTTCGACTCATTCATTGTTCATTCCCGGCTGGTATCTCTGGAAGAAGATTCCGCAGTGATCATCGTTCCTTACTATATTCATTTTTCCATCATGACTGCTCATCAGGCGGTGATCGAACGCTGCCTGAAGACTACCTTACTGGATATCGGCGCAAAGATCGACGGAGACATCCACATCAAGGTCGTTCTGGAAGATGACTACAAAGATGAAAGCGAAATAACTTCATCTTTTACCAGTGATTTCATCACCCGTTCCGTAGACCCGAACTTCACATTCACAAACTTCGTTGTCGGCCGTTCCAATGCTCAGGCACATCTGGCCTCTATGACCTGCGCCAACAACTTAGGAATATTATACAATCCACTCTTTATCTACGGGAATTCCGGTCTTGGAAAAACCCATCTTTTGAATGCGATCGGAAACTTCGTTCTCGATAACCGCAGAAATAAGAAAGTAGGCTTTATTTCCGGTCTGGAATTCGTAGAAGGGGTATCCAAATCCATCAAAGAGAAGAGGATCGACGAGTTCAAGCAGAGTTTCCATGATCTGGATCTCTTATTAGTCGATGATATCCAGTTTATTGCCGGCAAGGAAAAGACGCACGAAGTATTCTTCAGTGTCTTCAATGACCTCGTCAACAACCGCAAACAGGTCGTTGTGACGGCCGATAGGGTACCTGCCGAGATCAAAGGTCTGGAAGAGCGTATCATTTCCCGTTTCAATCAGGGTCTGAGTGTCAATATCGAAGCTCCGGAATACGAGACCAGTATCAATATCCTGAAAATGAAGATCTCCAACAATCTCATTCAGAATAAAGCACTGACGATCAGTGAAGAGGCATTGTCCTATATCGCATCCAACTTCTCTCAGGATGTCCGTTCTCTGGAAGGGGCTCTGATGAGACTGCTGTTCTATGCAACAAATTTTTCGGATGAAGAAGAGATATCTTTAAAGACAGCCACTGAAGCATTTAAAGATCAGTTAACCGAAAATAAGAATGAGTTAAATATCGCAGCGATCCGCAGAGTAGTATGTGATTACTACAATCTCACCAAGCAGCAGATCGTCTCGAAGAACCGGACCAAGAATATCGCCAATGCCAGAAATATCGCGATGTACCTCTGCCGCAAGCTGCTGGATGCACCATATAAGGATATCGGCAACGAATTCGGCAAGAGAGATCATTCTACGGTAATGAGTTCCTGCGACCGGGTCGAACAGCTCATCAAAGCGGATCCGAGATACCTGAAAGCGATCAACGAGATCGAAGCCCGCATCCGCTGATTCCCCGTTTCCCAACTGTAAAATACACAGGGAAAATGGTAGAATAAATATTGATAAATAAGGCGTTTTGAGACTTTTCCACAGTTTTCCACACCTTAGTAATAATAAGTCTTCTAGAAGAATACAAAGGAGGTTTCCATGAACTTCAAAATTGCCAAAAGAGAATTGCTGGAAGCACTGAATCTGTGCAATCGGGCAATATCTCCAAATACTCCGTTACCTTCATTATCCGGATTCAAGATCGTTGTCAGCAGCGAAAGTCTGACGATCATCGCATCCGATTCCAATATCTCGATCAGAACTTCTATAAACAATAACGATGCCAATACGTTAACGATCTATGAAGAAGGGGACATCATTATCGATTCCAAGTACCTCCTGGAAATGATCCGGAAACTGGATGGTGATTTCATCACTTTCGAAACGATCGACGGTACCCTGATCAAGATCACCAGCGAGAACTCCGAATATAAGATAAACGGTATGAGAGCCTTTGAGTATCCGGAGATCAATTTCGAAGTCAATACTCCGAATCCGTTCACTTTAGAGACAGGCATACTGAGCGAGATCATTGAACAGACAGCCTTCGCCTGCAGTGATAAAGAGACAAGACCGGTACTCACCGGTGTCAACCTGAGAGCAGAGAATTTCCAGCTCCATGCGAATGCGACAGACTCCTATCGTTTAGCTTCTAAAACTATTACTTTGGATAAAGAACTGAACTTCAATATCACGATCCCTGCCAAGTACCTGATGGAGGTATACCACAGCCTGATCAATGAGAAGGAAGTTACCGTAGCGATCGATTCTCAGAAGATCGCCTTCATGTTCGGAAATACGACGATCGTTACGAGACTTCTGGATGATGCTTTCCCGGATACTTCGAGACTCATCCCGGCAAACTTCTCCCAGATCCTCGTCGTCGACAGCAAGAAGATGCTGAATACCATCAGTAAATGTTCCTTCATCAAGTCTGATGGTAAGAACATCATCAAGATGACGATCAGCGACAATAAAGTAGAAATCAATTCTCTGAACCAGGCAGTATCCCTGAATGAAGAATTCGATGCGATCTCCTTTGAGGGAAAACCGATCGAGATCTCCTGTTCCGGTAAATATCTGGAAGATGCGATCAAAGCCTTCAAGACATCGGAACTGACGATGTGCTTCAGCGGTGAACTGAAACCGATCATCCTGAAATCTTCCGGTAATGATACTCTGATCCAGCTGATCTCTCCGGTACGTACCTATCACTAAATGATCATCAAAAAAAACATATGAGACAGTACCCGAAAGGGTACTGTTTTAAAAAAGACCATTAGGTCCTGCTATCTGTCTTCGTAGTGATTTTTACAGGAAATTATCAATAATATATCCGTTTCGACGATATATACCAATCTGTTGGAATGGTCGATCCTTCGGCTCCACATACCGGTGAGATTACCTTTCAAGGGCTCCGGTTTTCCGGCACCTTCGAAAGGGTGGTGGAGAGTATCTTTGATCAGCTGATTTATTCTTCTGAGTGTCTTTTTATCCTGTGTTTGCCAGTACAGATAATCATCCCACGCATCGGAATCCCATTGCAGTATTCTTTCCTTCACTGTTACTCCTCTATGAGTTTGTGTTCTGAAGCGTTTAATTTGCCTCGCTTGTATTCCTCCAGTTTTTCTTCGAGATAACGGATATTGTCTTCGCTGTAGAAAGGATCCGCAGATACCTCAAACGGGATCCTTCTCTCGTTTGCGAGTTTTGTGAGGAATATATTGATCGCTGCCGACATCGTCAGTCCCATAGCTGCACATGCGCTTTCCGCCTTCATCTTGACAGTATCGTCTACTCTTATATTTACCTGTGCCATCGCAGATTCCTCCTCATTTTTATTTATATAGCAAATTCTTTACAATGTAAAGATAATTATATACACATATGCGGCTTTCTGTTGGGTTGTTGCAGAGAGTCTTGCCCTTTAAATATTTATAAATATTTAGTATAATATAAAAGATGATGAAAATGGGTAAACTTACGCAGATACATATTACGACGGACTACATCAAACTTGAACAGTTCCTGAAGATCGCCGACATCGTCTCTACCGGAGGAGAAGCCAAGATCTATATCCTGGAAAATGACATTCTCGTAAACGGAGAAACAGAAAAGCGCAGAGGTAGAAAACTCTATCCTCAGGATAAGGTTGAAGTAGATGGAAAGGTCTACGAGATATGCTGATCAAGTCTTTGAGATTGAAGAACTTCCGGAACTATGCGGATATCCGCTTTGATTTTCATCCGGAATTGAATATTATTACCGGAAATAACGGAGTCGGAAAGACGAATGTATTGGAGAGTATTCTCTTAACTTCCAATACAAGGTCATTTCGGGCTCTCAGAGACCAGGATCTCATCCGGTATGGGGAAGAATATGCCCGGGTCGAAACAGAGAGTGACGCCGGGAATTTTAAGGTTGTACTGAATAAGTCAGGAAAGACATTATTCCATAACAGCAAGCACATCAAGAGGACATCGGACTTTATCGGGAAGCTCAATGCGGTACTGTTCAAGCCGAATGATCTGGAACTCTTCTCCCAGTCTCCAAGAGAGAGAAGAAGGATACTGGATATCGAGATCGGCAAGGTATCGAGACAGTATCTGGATGCGATGCTGAGATACAACAGTCTGCTGAAAGATAAGAATAAGCTGCTGAAAGAAGTAGAGATCGATCAGACACTGCTGTCTCTTATCGAAGAGACGATGGTACCGCAGATCCGGACGATCATCGAAGCACGTACCGATTTCTTCGCCCATATCAATTCATCGTTAACTGAGATCTATCAGAGCATCTCCGGTACCGATACCGAGATCAAGGCCGTATACAAACGCTGCTGCGATCCGGAAAAGATCGCCGAGACGATCACGAAGAACCGGGAGAAAGACCTGTATTACCGCTATGCGACTTTCGGACCGCATCATGAGGACTACAGCTTCCGCATGGATGACCATGACCTGGAGAGTGTCGCTTCCCAGGGACAGAAGAGAATGGTCCTGATCGCCTTCAAATTCGCCATCATCCGCTACATCAAAGACACTTCCGGAGTCCTTCCGATCGTGCTGCTGGATGATATCTTATCTGAACTGGATAAAGAAAATGTCAAGAGACTGCTGAATAATCTTCCTGCCGGATCCCAGACGATCATTACGAATACGGATATCGATGAACTGGATATCCCCGGCAGATTCAAACATATTCACATAAAGGAGGAGTAAAATGTCAGATACTTCGATCAAACATGACAACTATACTTCTGATGATATACAGGTCCTGGAAGGACTGGAAGCGGTACGTAAGAGACCGGGTATGTATATCGGTACGACATCTGAAGCCGGTCTGCATCATCTGGTCTGGGAGATCATAGATAACTCTATCGATGAAGCCCTGGCGGGATATGCGAATGAGATCAGCGTCCGGGTCGATCAGAACGATGTCGTAACGGTAGAAGACAATGGACGAGGCATGCCGGTAGAGATCCATCCGAAGACGGGTGTATCTACGGTAGAGACGATCTTTACGGTACTCCATGCCGGAGGAAAGTTCGGCGGAGGTGCCTATAAAGTATCCGGCGGTCTGCACGGTGTCGGTGCTTCGGTAGTCAATGCCTTAAGCGAATGGCTGGAAGTAACAGTACATAAGGGTGGAAAGGTCTATTTCATCCGTTTTAAGGATGGAGGAAAGACAGATATCCCGTTAAAGGAGATCGGGACCTGTCCTTTAGTGAAAACAGGCTCTGTGGTGCGATTTAAAGCCGATCCTGAGATCTTTAAGGAAGGGACGGTATATAACTATAAGACACTGTTTGAACGCATCAGACAGATGGCATTCCTCAATAAGGGTGTAAAGCTGAATTTCTTCTGGGACAAGGATGATGAACATCACGGTTCTACAACATTCCATTATGAGGGAGGTATCAAGGAATATGTTGCCTTCCTGAATGAGAACGATCCGGTACTCCATGAAGATATCCTCTACTGCGACGGATACGACAAAGATACTTCGATCTCGGTAGAAGTAGCGATGCAGTACAATACGACATACACAGAGAAGGTATATTCCTTCTGCAACAATATCTTTACTCCGGAAGGCGGTATGCATATGGATGGATTCCGGCAGACACTGGCCAGGATCATCAATAAGTATGCGGAAGACAACAATATGATGAAGAAGGATGATTCCCGCTTCACCAATGATGATTTAAAAGAAGGTCTTACCGCCATCATTTCCGTCAAGCATCCGGATCCTCAGTATGAAGGACAGACCAAAGGAAAGCTCGGAAATGCCGAAGTACGTCCGGCCGTCAATAAAGTATTCGGAGAATATCTCAAGAGATATCTCTTAGAGAACCCGGCTGTCGCTAAAATCATCATAGAGAAGGCAAAATCGGCCGCTGACGCACGAATCGCTGCACAGAAGGCTAGAGAGACGGTCCGGAGAAAAGATGATTTTGGAGGCTCTAATCTGCCTACAAAGTTAAAGGATTGCGCCAGTAAAGATGCTTCGATCTGCGAGATCTATATCGTCGAGGGTAATTCCGCAGGCGGCAGTGCTTCGGAAGGAAGAGATTCCAACTTCCAGGCAGTGCTTCCGTTACGAGGAAAGATCCTGAATGTCGAGAAAGCCAGGCTGCAGAGGATACTGGATAATGCCGAGATCAGGATGATGATACAGGCCTTCGGCTGCGGTGTCGGAGATCAGTTCGATATCACCAAGCTCCGCTATCACAAGATCGTCATCATGACCGATGCGGATGTCGACGGCCAGCATATCTCTACATTGATGCTGACATTCTTATACAGATATTTCAAACCGTTGATCGAAGGAGGATATGTCTATATCGCTATGCCTCCGCTATATAAAGTCTACAAAGGCCAGAAGACTCTCAGATACTGTTATTCCGATGATGAACTGGAACTCGCCAAGAGAGACTACGGGGATGAGAAATACGACATCCAGCGATACAAAGGTCTCGGTGAGATGTCTGCCAACCAGCTCTGGGAAACGACCCTTGATCCGGAATACCGTACCTTGAAGAGAGTCACGATACAGGATGCGATCGATGCCGACTCCGTCTTCAGCATGCTGATGGGAGATGAAGTAGAACCTCGTAAGAACTTCATCATCGAGAACGCACACTTCGCCAAGAACCTGGATATTTAAGGAGGTCTCATGGAAGAACTGGATAATCGATTTTTCAATCATGGCAATATGAAAGAAGTCAATATCTCTTCGGAAATGAGAGAAGACTTCTTAAGCTATTCCATGTCCGTTATCATCGACAGAGCTCTGCCGGATGTCCGGGACGGTATGAAACCGGTCCATAGAAGAGTCATCTGGGCTATGTATGCTGCAGGATTCACCCCGGATAAGACAACGGTAAAATCCGCCAATATCGTCGGTGAAGTCATGGGTAAATATCACCCGCACGGCGATGCGGCCATCTACGATACGATGGTCCGTATGGCTCAGCCTTTCTCCTACCGCTATCCGTTGGTAGACGGACAGGGTAACTTCGGCGACCTCGACGGCAACGGCGCTGCAGCCATGCGTTATACCGAGGCCCGCATGTCGAAGATCTCCATGGAACTCGTACAGGATATCCGCAAGGAGACGATCGACTGGAAAGACAACTACGATGCCCGTCATAAAGAACCGGTCGTACTGCCTTCACGATTTCCGAACCTCTTAGTTAACGGTTCTATGGGTATCGCCGTAGGTATGGCCACCAATATGCCGACCCATAACCTGGGAGAAGTCATAGACGGTGTCATCGCGCAGATGGAGAATCCGGATATCACGACTGCGGAACTGATGGAGATCATTCCGGGACCGGACTTCCCGACAGGAGGCTACATCATCGGCCGAAGCGGTATCCGTCAGGCTTATGAGACCGGCAGGGGATCCATCATCATGCGTTCCAAAGTCGAGATCGAAGACCTCCGTCAGGGAAGGCATAAGATCATCATCCGGGAGATCCCGTACCTCGTCAATAAACTGGTGATGTATGAAAAAATCCATGCCTTAGCCAAGGAAAAGATCATCGACGGCATCTCGGAGATGAAGGACCTTTCCAACGCCCGTAATGGTGTCCGCATTGAAATTGAATTAAAGAAGGATGTCAATCCGGAACTGGTACTCAATCAGATGTACAAACTAACTCCGGTACAGTCTTCTTTCGGTGTCAACAACAACGTCCTCGTCAATAATGCCCCGAGATTATTATCCTTAAAGGAACTCATCGGCTACTATATCGACCATCAGATCGAAGTCGTACGCAGAAGAACGAAATACGATCTGGAAGTATCGGAAAAAAGAGCTCATATCTTAGAAGGCCTCAAGATCGCTCTGGACAATATCGATGAAGTCATCACGATCATCCGTACATCCAAAGACGATCCGGAAGTATTAGCTAGATTCCACGAACGTTTTAACCTGGATGATGAACAGGGTAAAGCGATCCTGGATATGCAGATGAGAAGGCTCACCGGTCTGCAGAGAGAGAAGGTAGAATCCGATCTTCATGAACTCTTAGTCCTTATTGAAGATCTGAAAGATATCCTCGCCAACCATTCCCGTGTCGTCGAGATCATCAAGAATGAACTGACGGCCATCAAGGATAAGTATGGCGATAAGAGACGTACGCAGATCATCGATGGTGACGTCAGCGTCGAAGATGAAGATCTGATCCCGGAAGGGGATGTGATCATCTCCTTAAGTACCAACGGCTACATCAAGAGATTGCCGATCACGACCTACCGTACTCAGAACAGAGGCGGCAGAGGTGTCAAAGGAATGTCGCTCAATGAAGATGACCTTATCGATCAGACCGTTACGACGCATACGCATGATCCATTGCTGATATTCACGAATAAAGGCAAGGTCTACCGTATCAAAGCCTACATGATCCCGGAAGCCGGCAGAAATGCGAAGGGTATCCCGGTCATCAATATCATCAACATCGAAAAGGATGAGAAGGTCAAAGCTCTCGTACCGATCGATAAGGAAGCAAACTTCGAAGGCTATCTCTTCTTCGTCACCAAAGACGGTACCTGCAAGAGAGTAGCTGCCACCGAATTTGAATCCATCCGTCAGACCGGCAAGATCGCCATCTCCCTGAAAGACGATGATGAACTGGTCACGGTATTCCCGACATCCGGCAATGACGAGATCATCATCGGTGCCGCCAATGGGAAGGCCGTACACTTCAATGAAAATGATGTACGTGCAATGGGAAGAACTGCTTCCGGTGTACGCGGCATGAATGTGGACGGCTCCTTCGTCATCGGCGCCTGCAAGGATGCGGACGGTTCCAACATCCTCGTCGTATCCAAGTACGGTTACGGCAAGAAGTCCGAACTCAGCGAATACCGTCTGACTTCTAGAGGCGCCAAGGGCGTCAAGACTATCAACATCAATGAGAAGAACGGTGAACTGGTAGCCCTGAAAGCCGTGAACGGTGATGAAGACTGTATGATCATGACCAATGACGGAATCATCATCCGCTTCCACTTAACTACGGTATCTACCTTAGGAAGAGCTACTCAGGGTATCCGTCTGATCAAACCTCAGGAAGGCACTTACGTCTCCGCGGTCACCATCCTCGAACATCAGGAGGAAACAGCTGAAGAAGAGACACCTGCCGTCCGTGAAGAAACACCTGTAATAAACGAAGAGAACGCCGAATAAGCGTTCTCTTTTATCATTCAAAAGAAAAGGATAGATCGATATCTATCCTTTATTTCGTTTCTTCTACAACTCTCTGGAAGATCAGTTTCGCATCGGATTCCTGAAGAGTCAGTGTATCGCCTTTTAATTCATAGGTCTCGCTGACATCTCCGACTGTGATCGCTTTATCATCCCAGGCAAAGTCCGTATCTACTCCATAGATCGTAAATACGCCGGTCTTATCTTCCTTGAATTCGATCGTAATGGTCAGACCCAGATCTTCCATCGTCTTGATGGTCTCGGAATAATCATCTGCCTCAGCATCCGACATGTTTACCAGTTTATATGTTCCTACCGGTGTTTTCCCTTTGCATCCTGTCATCATACCCAGCAGTAATAAACAAAGCAGCAGCGGGATCAGTTTCTTTATTATATTCATCATATAATCCTTTCTTTCTGGTACTTTTATTATCTATGAAATAATTGAATTTGTCGAATGATTCCCCGATAATGGAACTAACAGGAAAGGAAGATAAGTATGAAAGCACCATTCTCGAAATATCTGAGCTCCCTCGTACCGGGTCTTAAAGAACTGGTACGTATCCTGGGAGAAGAATATGATTACGTATCGATCTTAGCGACAGATTCCAAGGGTCTTTCCGTTCATATCGGTCAGCATGCCAAGACGGTCTCGAATCAGACGATGACCAGTGAACGCGGAAATGTCGTACGTGTCTGCAAAGACGGACTCTACAGTGAATATGCCTTCAATGACTTTGACGGAAATAATGTTGAAGGAAAGGCAGAAGAACTCAAGGCAGTATTAAATGCTCAGATGGAAGTATTGAGAAAGACGAATACGGAAGTCTATGAGACACCGGTACTCGATGATGAACCGCTCATTTTATTCGTAGAGAAGGAATGTGAAGAACTGCCGGAAGATAAGGATGTATCCGAACTGGTAGAGAAGTTCACCGAGATCTCCAATAAGGGAATGACACTCAATGATAAGATGATCGAATGCATGGTATCGGGCAGTTCTACCCACATCAGCAAGCTCTTCTTATCGAAGAACCGTTACCTGAGACAGAGTTATGTTTTCTCGGAAGGCAATGTCGTAGCGGTCCTGGCAAAAGACGGACAGACACGTTATGACCACGGCGGCTTATCCGGGCTCTGCGGACCGGAACTGTTCAAGGGTCTTGAAGACAAACTCGAAGGAACAGTGAATAAGGCAGAAGAACTGCTGAATGCCGAACGTATCGTACCGGGTGAGTATGAAGTCATCACTTCTCCGGAAGTATCCGGACTGATCGCTCATGAAGCTTTCGGGCACGGAGTTGAGATGGATATGTTTGTAAAGGGAAGAGCTTTAGGGGCTGATTATATCGACAAGAGAGTCGGTTCCGACCTCGTAACGATGCATGAAGGTGCATTATGCGCCAAGGATGTGACCTCCTATGCCTTCGATGATGAAGGAACACTGGCAGGGGATGTGACCGAGATCGACCACGGTATCCTCAAGACCGGTATCTGCGATGCCTTATCCGCCAAGAGACTGAACAGCGTCCCGACCGGCAACGGCAAGAGAGAAAGCTTCTCCCATAAGGTCTATACCCGTATGACGAATACGATCTTCGATTCCGGTACAGACAAACTGGAAGATATGATCGCTTCCATCAAATACGGCTATCTGCTGGACGGCATGCAGAGCGGTATGGAAGATCCGAAACACTGGGGCATCCAGTGCATCATCCAGTGCGGACGGGAGATCGTCGACGGCAAACTTACCGGCAAAGTCGTAGCTCCGGTCATCATGACCGGCTATGTACCGGATCTTCTGGGAAATATCACGATGGCTTCTACAGACCGTGAAGTATTCGGTACCGGAGCCTGCGGAAAAGGCCATAAGGAATGGGTCAAAGTATCCGATGGCGGACCGTATCTGAAGACGAAAGCGAGGTTAGGATAATGCTGGAAGAATTACTGGAAATACTGAAGAATTCAGAAGCAGATGATTATGAAGTGACACAGTCGGTATCGACCGGCTGGGAGTTCTATTTCATCAAACATAAACTCGATCAGAACCGTGCTACGAAAGTAGAAGAAGTCAAAGTAAAGGTATATAAGAAGATCGATGACGGTCAGTACCTCGGCTTTGCGGTCGGAGAGATCGCACCGACAGCCGGAAGAGAAGAGATGGAAAAGGCCGTCAA